>JAWSUP010000030.1:0-18776 GCA_033549405.1 Bacillota bacterium
CTTAATTTCTTGCTCTTTCATATGTTGCAGGGTATAATTTTCAGGAAGTTAAGGTACAATGAGATGATTATTTATGGACGAGCAGACCTACTACTGAAAATACTGTCACGCATATATCAGCAGCGGGCCGTATAAGAAATTTTCTTTCGACAACACCAAGATTGAGTTCAAACATCGCAGTAATAAAGAAATTGCGGGTATGTCACTTAAATCTGCCATGGTGATTCAAGCACTTCGTGCTTTGGGAAAAAATGGTATTAATACCACAACCATTCAAAAACTGCAAAATATCCTTTCTGCAGAAGAAAAAGCTACGCTGCGCAAAGAAACACAGCAAACAACTGCATGGATATGCTATATATGCAAGCGCTTGACAACACTAAGAGGTGGTTTATCTATGAATAAAAATGATACACGATTGGCAGAGTGGGCCGTGAATAAAGTCGAAACAGACTTCCGCGATGATGTCTGTCTACTGCTTGAGCACAGAACATTGAAGCTTGAAAAGGATATGGAAACCAAGACTTTTAGTTTCTATATTCCTGCAACCAACCGCGCGAATGGACTTGCAAGAACCTTTATCATCGACGGTATCGGTCATGACCTGTTTCCCATGTCTTGGGAACGTATTGAACGTATGGCTGATGTTAAGGATTACAACACGACCTGCCTTGCTGACGCAGAAATTCTCTGGGCAAAAAGCGACGAAGACAGGCAAAGATTTGTCAGCCTTCAAGCACGGTTACAGGCCAATTTACAAAACCCGCAATACATGCTGGAACGCGCAAAAAAATGGTTCAACACAGTAACAGAGATTTATCAGGACACGCTCTTTGAAGAAAGGCTTTATAAAGTTCGAGAGAACGCTGGGTATATTTGCGATCTGCTTTCCATCGCTGTCGCGTTTGTCAACGGACGCTATTTTACACACGGTCAGACGAACCAGCTGAGAGAGCTGTCCAACATGAGGAAGATTCCTGTGGATTTTGCAAAGCTTTATGAAGCAATCATCCGGGAGTCGTCCCCCGACGTACAAAAGCGGCTTTGCTATGAGATGATTACAAACACAAGAGTTCTCCTTGATGCTCAAGAAAAGCCTTTCATAAAATCGGATAATCCTGATTTTTCAGAACTGGCCGCTTGGTACCAGGAATTAATTTACACATGGCGCAGAGTTTATCACTGGTGCGATACGAATGACCCTGTCAACGTATATATCTGGTGCTGCTTTCTGCAAAACGAAGTTGACGAGTGGGGCACAAAATTCGGAATTATTGATACTGATATTATTGGCTATTTCAAAGCCGATGACCTTTCGAGTTTCCGTAAGCGCGCTGAAACAGTCGAGGCAAAATTCCAGCAAGCGATTTCTACAAATGACGTCAAGCTCGACGAATATAAGACAGTTGAGGACTTTTTGAAAGCGAATTGACCATGCGGAGGGTAGCACTATGAAATACAAAAACGCCTCCGATGTTCTTCCTGAAAATCTGCTGCGGGAAGTACAGAAATACGCTGCCGGCGAAACCTTGTACTTCCCGAAAGATAAAGAACACAGGAAATGGGGTGAGAAAACCGGCGCAAGGGAATACTTTCGTGTGCGAAATGAAGAAATCCGGCAGAAATATTTGCATAAGATGTCGATCGAGCATCTTGCCAATGAATATTGCTTGTCAGTTGAAACGATACGGAAAATCATTTTCAAATAGCAAGAACGGATACCTTAAACATGGGGCATCTCTCACATATAATTCTCAGTCTGGTATTTTTTCTCACAACTCAATCCCTGACCCAGCTGAATACATATTCGATATTTTCGGGACAGGTCAGATCGGGCCTGCAATCTATGTCGAAATGACCGATGATGCCTTGCTCTTTTGCAGCGAGGTCGAAGTGACAGGCGGCTATGCCCATATCGATTCGCTGTATGTCATAAGGTAAGCGGTCGCTGTAGCCGGGTTCCTTATACTCGTAGAATTGGCAGGCTGTGTTTGTCAGCAGGATTCTCCAGGGTTGTTTGTTGGAGGCTGACGGGCCGAGGCGAACCATCTCCAGGGGGAATTCCAGATCAGCAGCTTGTGCCGGTGTCAGAGGTGTTTGGAAATCGTTGCGGTAAAAAAGATCTTGCCAATTTTTGCGCTGGTCGGCTTTTATCATCTTGCGCATCATGACTTCTTTCATGTGTTTCTTGGCGGCTGAGTAGCCGTAAGGAGTTACTATCGGGAAGAGTTCATTCTCGCCGATTTTCATGGCGCTTGCGAAACCAGCGCGTTCGAAGGTGCCACCGAGCCAGCAGGTTCCGAGACCCTGATGTGCGAGGTAGAGCATCACGGTTTCGAGCTCATAGCCGAGGGCTTCGAGCGCCAACGGCTCGGGCTTGATGGTCGTGCCGATATATTGTTTGGCGCCTTTGATCACACCGTATGTACCGAGCTTCTGTTGTCTTTTTGTGTCAGTCTGGTCGAGATAGTGGAATCTGACCTGCCTGGTAAAAGGATTGTCCAATGCACCGATGAATTCCTCGAGAGCTTGTCGTTTTTCTGCTTCTATTTGTTGATCACTGTAATTGCGAACACTGTATCTTGCGATGACGGAGTCTTTTACTGAAAATTGTATATTCATCTGTTTATCACCTCATGTTTGTATTTAGTTGAAATTATATGCTTCAGGGCTTTAGTGCTGTTAAGGGCACAACATATACGCCATCAAGCCTCTGATAGGCTGAATTCGAGAGGCCGTAAATTACGGAGAGAATTTCCGGAGCTTGTCCTTTTTCACAAATAAAAGTAATCGGATGGTTTCTGGATAAAATCGTGAGCTTCTCCTTTTTTGCCGGGCCCATCCGGTGTGCAATAACAGAAATGGTCAATTCTGTCGTCGAGCCACCTGCTTTTCATTGATATCTCCCTCACTGGCCAGGCTGCGTTCTTTGCAGGAAAGTATATGTTTGACCATGGGTGTGATGGTGTACTCCTTCCCGCAATACTTGCATGTTCCCTTTGTTCTGTTTGACATACGCTTCAACCTCCGTTTGCTTTGCAGAATAATAATTATCAATATGTATGCTGTCCAAGAGACACCGTAAACACTCGCTCATATTTTCGATTTGTTACCGGACACTTTCATCCAGAAACGCCAATCTTTTCTATAGTCGAATCAGATACCCGTTGTTCAAAGCATCCATGAATTTGTCTTCAAGTAGATTTAGTAATCGTCATCCTGCCAGGCCTTTTTCATACGTACTTCATCAATGATAAATCTTATCCCCTGGTTGTCCGACGGGTTTAGCCAGAGCATCCGCTGAAAGACCTGCAAGGCATCGTCATAATTCCCAAGACGCCATAGACACAAGCCATAACCGTGCATACAACGTAAAAATGGACGATTGTCGACACATCCCCACGATAGAACGCCATTGAAATCTTCTCCCAGAGAAAGCTCACCGATGCGGAGACCGACTTCGTAATGCCGGATTGATGCAGGCAGATGCACATCAAATAGATAATTGCCCAGATGTGCATGGGCATCAAGGCAGCGCAGATCGGCCTGGCAAAGATCTGTCAGAATTTTTAATGCTGCTGCAAAATCACCGGCATTTTTTAAATTGTTTGACTGTGTGACAGGATCACTGAAGGGATCGTCTGGATCCTCGCCGGGAATCACCTGTTCCATTTCGAACCGGGGGCGAGAGCCATAGTTGATTATGGGTTGAGCCCAGTCATCAACCGGCCTTTCCGCTTCTCCCCAATATTCATCCCTGGGATCCCATTGGCCTAAAGGATCAAGTTGCAGAGGTACCAGAGTGAGGGCTTTTGCGTCAATGCGCGTCGATTTGATTTCCCCTGACAAATAGCGATGGCCGTTGAATAACCACTGCTTTTTTGCCACTACCGTAATGATGACGCCAGGCACAACGTCCCGATGACGACTATTGTTCAAGGTTACAATCTGCTCACTTTCCAGCAGACGGCACCGGACGGCCCGCGATGTCACGACCAGGGCAATCAGATCGACTGGTTTATCCAGGTCAATCTCTTCATTCATCATTCTCTTCTGCTGATTGCTCCGGACAGACTGCCTGGATTCTTCAGGATATGGTTCGATGTTGAGCCACCTGCGGAAAGCAGCGACATGGTGCACCCCTGCTGCTGAAGCTGGCCACACGACATCTGCGAGGGAAAGCACATAAACAGAACCGTCATCGCGACGACATGTAGCCTTCAGTCCGCGCCGCTCGTTCCCGTCATAGTCCACAGCAGTTACTGTTACTGGTTCACCCATTACAAAACAGCTGGCCGGCAGATCCGTCTCATCTTCTATGGCCTGCAGGAAAGCCCATAACGGCTCATCGTCGCCATACGCGTCGACAATAATCTCTTCGATTAACTCATCCAACGCACTAAGATCCATGTTACTTCCAGGTTTTTGTTTGTTCATACCAGCGGTTCCTCCATAAGCCGGTCATCACCAGATGTTAAATGAACGCTTTTCATTTTTGTGATCTGTCAAGCATTGACCTGCCGTCATCGGATTATCCTGAGATATTGATCACTGATCACAACCCATATCTTTATGTTTTTCATAATAGCACGAATCCGTCATATATTGTCAGTTATGAATGGCAAAGATTTTGATTACTATATCGCTGCAGCGACGGACAGGGAGACGCCTGAATGCATGAACGAATACATCTATTTTGACAATGGGCATTAATTGTTATACCATGTCGTTTACAAGAATGACGACAACATTGTTTTATGGATTTAGGGGTTATCATCCTGCGCTATGTTTGAAGTGGCAAAGCGGAAAGTGAAGGAAATCCATTAAAGACAGGTGTGCAGAATTTATCATAAGAAGTAATATGTAATATAGTTTTATTAATAAACCATTCAAGGATAGATTCCAGTAAGATTAATCTTTTGGAAAAGGGTTTGACACGTGATCGTGTACTGCTCGATGGCTCTTGCCAGCCACAACTATATTATTCCAGGAGGTCGTGAAATAAATTGAGAACAAAGAAAATTGTCGTTTTAAGTATTGTAGGATTTATTCTGCTTTTTTCAATCATTTCCATGGTTATTGTAATGTTTATCTACAATGGACAATTTCCCAGATATGACAGACATGATATGACGGTTACAGCAGGTTTGAGATATGAGGATCTTGAAGCGCAGTATCAGAGAAGTTTGGTGAGTTTTGAATCTGGCAATAATCGCTTGCAGGGATATGTGTATGGTTTGAATCAAGAGCAAGGGCTTGTGGTTGTGGCTCATGGTATTGGAGGTGGGGCAGACAGCTATCTGCCTCAAATTGCATATTTTGTTGATCAGGGATGGCGTGTTTTTGCCTATGATGCAACCGGTAGTTTTGACAGCGAAGGCAAGACAACAAAGGGCTTTCCCCAGGCTCTGCTCGATTTGGATGCCGCATTGACATATATAAACACACAGGAGGTTTTTGCTGATCTGCCCATTCTGCTGTTTGGACACAGCTGGGGCGGGTACGCAGTAGCGAATCTATTGCACTATGATTATGAAATTGCGGGTGTTGCTACAGTGTCTGGCGCAAATAGTCCTATGGAAATAATTATAGAACAAGGCCGGAGCATGATGGGTGGGTTTATTTACATACAATACCCATATTTATGGTTATATCAAAGAATTCTGTTTAGAGAAACAGCTTCTTTGAATGCAGTAGATGCCATCAATGGATCAGATGTCCCGGTTCTTATTGTCCACGGCACAGAAGATGATTTTGTTGCTTATGAGGGGAGTTCCATTATTTCAAAAATTGATGCGATAACCAATCCTGATGTGAGAACCATATCACTAAGTGAGCCTGGGCGCAACGGACATAACAATCTATTTCGTTCCGTTGCCGCCATGGACTACATTGATGAAGTAAATCTTGAATATCGTAAACTATATGATTCTTATGATCAAAACATCCCATATGAAATCAAACAAGATTTTTACGCACAGCTGGATCGATCTTTAGCCCAGGACATTAATCGGGAACTGATGGATGAGATACATGCATTTTTCATGGAGAGCATCGATGAGTAAAGAAATCATGGATTATCATCACAACAATGTCTGGGGCAAATACCCAAAAGAACAACGAGAAAGATCGAAATAATGGGGATGATCCTATTTTTCATGGCAGTTATTGTAGAAACTGCATTTGCAGCATTCTGCATGATTACAAAATCAAATCATGCAAGCGAAAGAAGCATGATCAGAATTGCTTCCTTTATAGGTTTTGTGCTGCTTGCCGTTTTGCCCATCATTGACTGGAGCCTTCGGTATTATGCTCTGGCCTCCTTGCTGTTGCTGCTGGCAATAATCGGAGTAAAATCATTAATTCATAAAAAAGGGGATAAAAGAGAGTACAATGCGGTGCGGGTTGTTTTGAGAGCCATAGGGATGTCGGCTCTTATCTTTACGTTCACCTTGCCTGCAATCATATTTCCTCAAAACAAGCCGGTGGTGGCTGCCACCGGTGAATATCAAGTTTTGACCCAAACTTACACATACACAGATGTAAATCGTGTTGAAAGCTATACCGACACGGGTAAAAACAGAAAACTGAATGTACAGTTCTGGTATCCTGACAATCTGGGCGAAACTGTTCCGCTGATCGTTTTCTCACATGGTGGACTTGGCGTTAAGTCGAGTAATGAATCGCTTTACAATGAGCTTGCAAGTCATGGCTATATTGTGTGCTCGATCGACCATACATATCACAGCTTTTACTCAACCGACGAGGATGGAGATACGATATGGATTGATATAGGCTATATGCAGGAATTGTTCGCAGAAGATGCACAATCCAATATACAGCAAAGTTATGCGTATTATCAGAAGTGGATGAAACTTCGCACAGATGACATAAGTTTTGTCATCGAATATATAAAAAAAGAGGCAGAAAACAGTCATGCGGATAAGGCATACACCCTTGTGGACATTGCGAAAATTGGCGTTATGGGACATTCTCTCGGCGGGTCTGCAGCGCTTGGTATTGGCAGGATAAGAGCTGATGTTGATGCGGTTATTGCGCTCGAGTCGCCATTTATGTTCGATATTGAGGGTATCGAGAACGATCAGTTTGTTTTCACAGATAAGATCTATCCTGTTCCTGTGCTCAATATATATTCGGACAGCTCATGGGACATTCTTGAGGAGCGACCACAATATGCTGCAAACCACAGAATGCTTTTCGATACCGATGCAACCGCATTCAATGTCTACATCAGTGGTTTCGGGCATTTAGCTCTGACTGATTTTGCACTGACAAGCCCATTTCTGACCCGGATAATAGATGGGAAGAAACCAACGACCGGAGCAGTATCCTGCCTTAGGACGATCAACAAGATATGCCTTGAATTTTTTAACTGTTATCTTAAGGGAGAAGGTGCGTTTACATCAGCTGGCTCGTACTGAATCATGAGCAGCTTTATCTTCTGGTGATAGACGCAGAGAAATAAACGCATTCATTAACCTGTCACGACCGTGTTCTTTTGGTCAAATTTGAATCCTATATGATCGTTGTGTGGTCAAAATATAAATGGTAGCGAAGGAGATCAATATGAAAGCTTTGATTGATCTAAGAGATAAACAAACGAGTGAAATAATTGAAGCCATCGGAAATCTTTACGATGAGCCTTTAAAGGCAGTTCGAATGGGAGAACAGTCCATCGCTGCATGCATTGGTTGCTGGAACTGTTGGGTTAACACCCCTGGGCAATGTGTTATGAAGGATGAAATGGCTGCATCCTATCCTGACTATATCAATAGTGATACTATAATTTTGCTCATGGATACTGCCCAGGGATTCATTAGCCATCTGTCAAAAGCTTTTTTTGACAGAACAATTCCCCACTATCTTCCATATATCGAAATTGTAAATGGCGAGTGTCACCATGCTGCCAGATACAAGCGCTATCCTGATCTGGTGTTTTACTATGACACTGAAGGCTTAACAAACCAAGAAGAACAAGTTATTGAGGATTATCTGTATCGCACTGCCTACCATTTTAAATCTAAGGCCTACCGCATTGTAAAGGAAAGCAGTCTTAAATTGCATCTGCTGGAATCAAGAAATGCTAAAAACCAAACATTGGCCTTTGCATCAGTTGAGCCCATGGAAAAACTGGTGATTTACAATGGTTCACCTAGAAGGAGAGGCAGCAATTCTGCGCTTATTCTGAATAAAGCTGTTGAAGCACTTGGTGATAAGGTTGAGATTCGTGATTTGAAGCAAGGGGTTAATTGGGAGGAGTGGGCAGAGTCTTTTAAAAATGAGAAACATACGATGTTCTTCATGCCCTTATACGTCCATGCAATGCCTTCCCACGTCATGGGTTTTATCGAGGAACTTGAAGCATCTGAGGGGAGCATAAGCTTTTTCGTACAATCTGGTTTTCCTGAAAGTGGTCAATCTCACTATCTTGAGGCTTATTTTGAACAACTGGCTCTCAAATTGGGAAGAACTTATCTTGGAACAGCCATTAAGGGCGGGGTGGAAGGGTTTCAGAGGAGGTCGGCTAAGGCTCAAGAAAAGATGATTGAACCAATTATTAAGACCATTGTTTACCTGGTGTGTGAAGGGCGCTTCAGCCCGATAGATATTCGTCGATTGGCCATGCCCATTCGCTTTGGCAAAGGTGTCGCAATGGTCGTTAAGTTGTTTGCGAAGATGGGTGCCTTAGATGCTTACTGGAATCAACAGCTTAAAGAGAACAATGGCTTTAAAAAACGTTTCGACTGCCCTGCTCTCTCAAGTAAACAGGTTTAGCGTTGGTCATTGTGTATCGCAAAACAGCTAAGAAATTTAAAAACAGAATACTGCCGGATCTCGCGCCAGCGGCATTTTCGCCCCCGCGCGATGCTGCCATGCCCGCATCATCGGATGCATTTCCCCGACGATTTCCGGCAGTTCACCGGCCAGGTTGTGTTCCTCTTCCAGATCATCCCGCAGGTTGTACAGTTCCAGGCGCCCGTCTTCATAAAACTCGATCAGCTTGTAGTCGCCCAGTCGCATTGAAACCCCCGGCGTGCCGCCTTGGTTGCCATAATGTGGATAATGCCAGAAAATCGCGCCGCGTTCCAGCAGATCGTCCCCCCGCAGCAGAGGCATCAGGCTGCAGCCATCCTGATGTTGTTCTGGGAGCAGGTCCAGGCTCGCGGCTTCCAGCAGAGTGGGATAAAAATCAGGGCTGGTCACGTACTGGCTGCAGAGACGGCCCGGCTTAATGACTTCCGGCCACCTGATAAGCAAAGGCTCGCGGACACCACCTTCGTACATCCAGCCTTTTCCTTCACTCAGAGGGCTGTTGCAGGTCGGAGATCCCTCAGATGTCGCCAGTCCGCCGTTGTCGGAGGTGAAGATCACCAGGGTATTACGCGCCTTGCCGAGGCGCTCCAGAGCCCGCAGGATGCGTCCGACACTTTCATCCAGGCTTGCGATCATCGCCGCATAGACCGGATCAGACTGAACAAGACGACGCTGCAGGCGCAGATGCTTTTTATGCTCGGTGGGGAAGTATTCGCCCTCCGCGAATGTCTGAACCTGGTCAAGCTTCATATCAATCTTTTTTCTGGCATATTTTTCGATCAGTGCGGGTTTGGCCATGATCGGCGTATGCACACAGTAATGCCACAGGTTGAGAAAAAAAGGATCGTCACCGCTGCTTTCCATCAGCGCTATCGCTTCATCTGTCAGCCGGTCGGTCAGGTATTCACCTGGCGGACCATCCGCCAAAGTGGGGATGTTGTACGGGCTGAAATAGCCATTCTTGCCCAGGGCGCCTATATGGCATCCGCCGATGTTGACATCAAAGCCGTGCTTTTCGGGATAGTATGCATCACCGCCCAGGTGCCATTTTCCCACATGCCAGGTCCGGTATCCGCCCTTTTTCAGCGCCCGGGGCAAGCTTATTTCACTCAATGGCAAGTGATCAACATATGGTGCGTCGATGAGCTTGCCCTGGCAGGGATGAAGCTTTCCGCCCCAGTCAATCCAGTCGGTCACCCCGACACTGGCCGGATACTTGCCGGTCAGGATGCTCGCACGTGTCGGCGAGCACACCGGGCAGGCTGCGTACGCATCTGTAAAACGCAGCCCATCCCGGGACAGCTGATCAATATTCGGCGTTTCGTAGAACTGGCTGCCATAGCAGCCCAGGTCTTTCCAGCCCAGGTCATCAACCAGAATCAGGATAATGTTTGGCCGATCCTTGCTCACAGATCTTGTTCTCCTTTTTTGCTGCAGCTGCTGTAATTCATCGTTCCGAATCGGCAGAATGCCGAAAGCTCTGTGCGGAAGGCTCGTTCAGATGCTGTAAACGGCGCGCGCGTTTTCGGCCATTATATTTGATGCGATGCTGCATGCATCTTTAAAGGTTAGCAAATTTCTGCTGATCCTGTCTGAGAGCACGTCGGCCAGGATCTGTTCGATAGAAAGCAGTGCGCCATAACTCTCCTCGCTGACCCATGTATCGCAGCCCCAGCAGATGGTGTCGGTGTTTGCAACATCCAGCAGCTCGTTAATCATTCTTGTCGCAGCATTCCGGGAGATGATGGGCAGCCAGACAAGGTCCGTAATGACGTTGTTGGGGAAATTGTGTGCCAGGCCCAGAATATCGTCAAGCCAGGGATATCCGCCGTGGAACAGCACGAATTTTGTGTTTTTGAAGGTGGATATCAATGGCAGCAGCTGGGCGGCGTTGCTGTTATGGAGTTTACCCAGTCCCGTATGGATTTGCAGCGGTAGATTCAAATTACCGGCTATTTCGCATAGGGCAAACATCAGGTAATCCTGAAACGCCCTGATGTCCAATGCTTTTCTTTGGCTGGGTGTTTTAGCAAACACCTGACTGGCCGCTTCCTTTCCTGTTATCTCAAAGTCCAGTCCCCGCTCGTAAGCCACCGCGCATTTCATGGCCACTGCGCCATGTTCTTTCTGTTTCTTGATGGCCATGTGCGTCTGCTCGATAAAGTCTTCGAGCGAATCGGGTCTGTTGCTTATGAACTGTCCACACTTGACCTGATTATGATCGCTGAGCGATTCGTCAAATCCCCAGAAAAATGAATCGATGCGGAAGGTGGGAGCAAACAGGTCCGGGTGCCCATTGTCGCTGCCCGGCTGCCAATAGCAGTCCTGAATGATGCGGCGGTACCTGCATTCCTCACGCAAAATCTGGAGATGCCGTTGCGGATTATGCCTGTAGGCGTTGGTGATCGCGTCGTCAAACTGCGCATATGTGTCTTTATTTAATGGTATGTCCAAGTGATATAGCTGTTTTAGCGCCTGTTCCATTGACTTGAAATAGCTGCGCTGCCCGATGCGGCTGAAATATTGACTGCGGCTTTCATCAGATTCACTGAGAGGGATACCGCACCAGGCGCAGTAAGAGGAATCAAGCAGTTTTTTCAAGGTCATCTCGCCGGAGAAGAATGCATCCGGCTGATGATGACCATGTGTATTGACCGGTTTTACCTGTTGCATATATTCAATCAGACTGATGTAGGGATGGTTCACGGCTGCATGCCTCCAATCAGATCTTGTCGTCCAGTTTATGTCATAATAAGTAGTATAATCCATATGAACAGGTTGTACATAGATGGCTTGCGTTTGGAAACGCCATAATAGATTGCGCATATAACGGATAAGCAGCTGCTGTTGTCATATAATAGAAGAATCAAAAACACCCAGATAACAGCATTCAGGAAAATGCTTCCATCTGAAGGAGCAGAGTCCGAAAATGAGGTAAGAACAGTGAGTGAGTCTACATATCGCAATATCGGCAAGAAAACCTGGAATGAAATCCTCATGGAGGATGCGTTTTTACACCAACCGTCGCTGACCGTGCATCTGCCGGTTCAACCAGCACATTCACCGGATTTTGTGCAGATCGACTGTGCGCTCAATGCCAGTGTGCGGCGCGTATTACCAGGTCTGACCAGCGAGAAGCCCAGTGATCGTCAGGCCGCTGCTGGCGTAGAAGTCATGGTTGTAGAGTTTGCGCTGGATGACCCCGGTTTTGTTCCGGACTGCAAGCTGACCCGGATGTCCCTGGCTGAAGATGGCTGCCCGATCGCGAGGGCAGACTATTTCGCACTGGATATTCACTATAAGATGGATTATTTCTGCAAACAGATCAGCAGCAGTCAGAGTGCCTTGTGGATTCGGTGCATGATCACCAATGAAGGGGAATCTTCAAGGCGCGGGCATGTGCGTGTCAAGGTCAATTTTCAAGCGGAATCGGCGATTTTTGATTATCATTATGTGCCTTTTTACTGGGATAACACCAAGTGGCCGGATTGCCAAGGTGTGAGCCTGGACGCAGACCTGATTAAACGTGACGGGGAGCCGATCGGCCAGGTGTGGCAGGACGGATGTACATGCGAATGGGAACCCGTTGTCACATTTGACCCATCTCAATACAATCAGCGTTTCGGTTGCAGCACACCTTATTTTGTCATGCCAGCCCAACGGCTGAAGACCGTATCGGATGTGATCCATTTTTATGCTGATCTTGAGGAAGGTGAATCGGCAGCGTTCTGCCTGGGTTTATTGACCCGATATGATGAAATCGACCAGACGGACTGGCAGACTTTTACAGGCCTTACACCCGAAACAGCCCTGGAATCTGCCCGTCATGATTTTCAGGCGCTATTGCCGGATAATCCTGCTCAACTGGTCTGTAAGCAAAATAATCTGGAGCATATATTCCGGCAGCTTCAGTTTTCCACTCTTCAGCTTCTCGTGCGGTTTCCCGGGAGAACTGATTTGGTCCCTACACAAGGCGGCAGTTCAGAACGCCACTATGTCTGGGTCTGGGAAGCTGTAGAAATGCTTTCGCCAATGCTCAAACTTGGCTACCGGAAACCTGTTCTCGAAGCTATCGACAGCATCTTCAGCCTGCAGGACGGCGGCTACCCGCCTAAAGGTGAATTCAGTTCACTTAAAGGGGCAGTCGGCACAACAGGCCCAAGATGGGCAAATTCAACCGGTTCCGCTTTATGGCTGGCGGCGAGTTATTTTCTATTCTCCAAAGATCGTGATTTCCTTGAGAAATACCTCAGTAAAATTATCCGTGCGGCAGATTGGATTGTCGGTGAAATCCGTGCCACGCGCAAACTTCTGCCTGACGGCACAAGACCCCTTTACTACGGACTGATGCCGTACGCGACGGCAACAGATGGCGATGTGGGTTATAATGTCGCTTTTACGGATGCCTACACCTATATCGGGCTGGAATCAGCGGCCAATATGCTTGTAGAGGCCCAACACGAACGGGCTGGCGTGTACAGAAAAGAGTGCGACAGATATCGCGCGGACATCTCGCTGGCTATTCAGGGCCTTGCCAAGCCAGACGGGGATATTGACCGACAGATTCATATCAAGGGAGTTCCGGAGGTTTTCTGCCGCAAGTTCCAGAACATCACCGGTGCGATTCATTTGCTCCGCTGCGGTGCGCTCGATCCTGAAGGCGAGATCTGCAGAAGGTTTATCGATTATTATGAGAAACACAGGACACAGGATTATTTCTGGGGTTATATGGATCGGGAAGTCAGATATATGGGTGTTGGCGAGTTTATCTGGCAGGATCTCTATCTTCGCAGGGGTGCCTGGAAGAAGGCATTTGCCGCGTTGCGCACAAATCTCAATTATGGCATGACCAGAGATACGCTGCAGGTGCAGGAGCGATTTTCCATCCTGAATCCTGCCTTTACCCCATGGCAACCCAACGGAAGCGGCAATGGCCGTATGCTGGACATGATCGTCAAGTCATTCTACTTTGAGCACCAGGACGGTGCAGTCCTGCTCGGCTGTGTCCCGTTTGCCTGGCTTGAGGGGAACAAGACCACGGCGTTGCGCCATTTACGGACGCCTGAAGGCGAAGTCAGCATCGAGATAACTGCAGATGGCGAGGCATCGTATCGTGTCTGCCTGTCGGGCGCATTCCCGCGCAGGCTCCGCTTCCCCGGGCATTTCGCGGCAAGAGCGAAAACATCAGGTGTCATCGAAACTACGGGCGGCTATTTTTCTGTTGATGCCGCTTTGACTGAAATCGTATTCGAGATCAAAAACGGCGAAGTGCAGAGCGTTTGTAACACGCATGACAGGTGAACTGGAGGTTCATATGACTGAACTGAAACGCCCAATATCCTGTTTGCCATAGCAGATGATGCTTCCCACATGAGTGCCTACGGCCACCGGTTTGTGCAGACGCCGAATTTTGATCGCGTTGCCAGGGACGGAGTGCAGTTCTACAACGCGTTTACAACAAATCCCAAATGCGCTCCGTCCAGGGCCAGTTTACTGACCGGCATGCATACTTGGCAGCTGGAGGAAGCCTGTAACCACTGGAACGTGTTCAGATCAAAGTTCGCGGTATACCCGGATTTGCTTGAAAAAGCCGGCTATCATGTGGGGTATAACGGTAAAGGCTGGGGTCCCGGGGACTGGCAAAGAGGAGGATTCAACCATAATCCTGCAGGTCCGGAATACAATGGTATCAGGCTTGCGCCTCCCGGTAATACAGGCATAAGCGATAAGGACTATGCAGCAAATTTTGCTGACTTCCTGTCAGGTAAACCTGAAGGCAGACCCTTTTGTTTCTGGTATGGTGCTCATGAGCCCCACAGGAAATATATTGAAGGCGAAGGATTGCGGAACGGAAAAAATCGAGGATGTTGCGGTACCTGACTACCTGCCGGATGAGGACACCGTAAAAAGCGACCTGCTTGATTATGCCTTTGAAGTCGAGTGGTTTGACCTTCATCTTGGCCTCATGCTGGATCAACTCCAGCAAAGGGGTGAGCTGGACAATACGCTTGTCATGGTCACCTCTGATAACGGCATGCCGTTCCCGAGGGTTAAAGGTCAGATGTATGAAGATGATTTTCATCTGCCGATGGCCGCCTGCTGGAAAAATGAAGTGGCAGGAGGGCGCATCATAGATGACCTTATCAGCTTTATCGATATTGCGCCCACCCTGCTGGAGTTGGCAGACATGGCGGTTCATCCGCAGATGGCGGGCAGAAGCTTTCTGGATTTGCTGAAATCAGGCCGGTCAGGGCAGCTTGATGAAAACAGAAACAAGGTTTACATGGGCAGGGAGCGACATGATATGGGCAGAGAAGGCGATGTTGGCTATCCGGTCCGCTGTATCAGGACAAGGAAGTATCTTTACATCAGATGAATACACAGGAAATAAGAACCATTCCTGGCAGGCTCTCATGGAAGGCTGGTTCGAAAAACAGAATTATTGAAGACAATTCATGCGCGCTGCTTGCCGGTGATTGCGCGGCAATCGTGCCGGCCTGCCCGTCAGCAGCGGCTGATTCACGATGAACAACTCAAAAAGCAGATCGAAAGCAGCCCTGGACCGGCAGGGCATTTAAGGCATCCGGCCATGCTTCACAGGACAAAAACAGCTTTAACAAAACTGTCAGGGCGATTCCTGGCCAGCACGACCACGCTGCCTTTTCTGGCCATATACAGGTTCGATCATGTATTCAGCATAAGCGCTATCCCGTAAAAAACCGATTATAATATTGAACTTCGAAAAAGCACCGAGTTTATATTGCCCTCTGAAATGCAATAAATATAATATTGTTCTTATAAATGCAACAAATAAAATGTTACGCCTGAGATAACATCATTGCTGACAAGAACAACGTCAGTTCATATAATGATTGCGAAGGATTATTCAAGTTTTATGCTATTATCGGAGATATCAGGAAAGCCTGAACAATAAAAAGAGATGTGATCTGCGGTGTCCGGGTGGAGAATATCGAAGAACCGACCATGCAGGAGATTCGCTATCTGGATAAGCTGGTTGATGAATTAGCAAACGGGAAAGCGATGGAGAAAATACTGCGAAATGATAAATAGGGGTGCGTTCAACAAATTTTCAGGAGTGGTTTGTCATGAGAGATCTTGCCTTCGAAAATGCTGTCTATGCCATTGTTGTCCGGATTCCGCGTGGCAAGGTCGCCACCTACGGTCAGATTGCCGCCATGCTGGGTAATCCCTGGGCAGCCAGGCGCGTCGGGCAGGCTATGCGCTATGCACCAGATGATCCGGCCTTAGCCTGTCACAGAGTCGTCAACAGCTCGGGCAGGATGGCGCCCGGCGATATTTTTGGCGGAGCCGCTGTCCAACGTCAGCGCCTGCTGGACGAAGGTGTCATCTTCAAGGTGAATGGTTGTATTGATCTAGCCCGCAGCCGCTGGATGTTTGATTGAAGTTGGAGATGTCAACACTTTAACGGATAATTTGTAAAGCTGCTGACAGTATATGACCCTGTATCCACTTGAGGATTGTTTAACACTGAAGAAGGAGGTAGAGATGATGATCTCTACCTCCTGATCTGAACTTTGTTTCTTAACGACCCTTTAATGGCTGAATTTGCATCAGACGCTACTTCTTTTTGTCCTTAACTGGTGGGGGTTCCTCATCGACAATATCATCACCACTGCTGGCTTTGTGCGGGACGACTATATTGCCTCCACCGAGAAGGACACTTTCAGTTTCGTCGGCCTGGTTGTTATTGTTGCTGTCGAGAGTGAACGGATCTTCACCGACTATGGTTAGTTTTGTGGTGAACCAGAATGTATCGGTACCCTGTCCTGGTTCATCCATATCCATGACATAAGCTGTGAAATCCTGGTTGCCAGCCTCTACCAGCACATTACCATCAGCATCAATCCTGCTATAGACGCATTTGCCGCTGAATGAAGCAATACCCGGATAGGTGTTTTTGATAATCGCCAGGCCGTAGACGGCATTGCTCTTGATGCGGATGATGCTGCCATCGTCCAGATGGGCAATCAAGAGGAAGCTGCCCTGTACGCTGGTTCCTTTCCTGTTGTATTTCATCGTGAAACCAAAATTCGTTTTAACTCCCTCGAGTTCGGGATTGGCTGTTCCTTCTGGCCAGTAGAACCAGCCGCCGCCGGTGGTGAAACCAAGACTCGGATCGTAAATCACCAGCACATTTTCTACAGAAGGAGCCTGAAAACAAGCGTTGCTAAGCGATACGACACCAGTGTAAGTCTCAACACCCAAAACCTTTTCTGGAACCATGAATGTCGCGACTCCAGTAACCGGATCAAAGCTTGTCGCGATACCTGACCATCCGCCTCCGCCTCCTACAGCCGTGAAGGATAGAGTGATATCTGCCAGCGTGATGCAGTTCAAATCTCCTTTGTTACCATCATTCACCGGAGAGATCGTCGCTTTCCAGACGAAAGCTTCATTATCCACATCTTCTGCTACGACTTTTACGGAAACCGGGTTCTGTGAATCGAAGGTTATCGCTGCATTTTCTTTCGTTACAGTATAGGTACCATTGACAAAAGTGAAATTATAGTTGTTTGCCGCAAGCGAGCCCAGACTTGGTATGATCGAATAGATGCCCGGAGCTTGTGCGACAGGATCAGAGAGAGGTGGGTTGGTTGTATAATCCGGTGATCCGGCAACTCCACTAGTAGCCAGTGTTTCGCCAGGTATAAAGCCACTCCATGCGACCGTGAACGGTACCCTTGGATCACTATACTGAGAGGTTTTGTTTTCTGCCGTTACTGTGAGCATGGCCTTTTCAATCACGCCTGTATTGACAGAGACAAAGGTCACGTGATAGTTGGCGCCGCCATTGCCGTCATTGACCGTTCCGGCGGGGGTCAGCACCTTGTTTGTTCCGGCATCCTTCGTGTCAAATGTCTGGCTCCATGCTGCGGAATCACCAGTGGCCAGACCAGACGAACTGGTGACCACAGGTATGCCATCCGAGCTGGTCGTACCATCATAGACTTTTGTATCTGCAACAGCGGTTACTTCAATGGGACGAACGGTAATATCGGCTGTGGCCGTTGCGACTAAGGTCAGGCTGTAGTTCCCTGCATCCGTACCGGAAAGGGTGGCACCGGTCAGGGTGACCGTCTTGCCTGTGCCCACATTCTTGTCAGCAAAGGCAGCTGTACCACCGGTCAGGCTGACCGTGTCGCCAGCCAGGACACCGCTCAGATTACGTCCGGTCACGTCTGCTGCTGTGGACCCGTCATAGACCTTGTCCTCTGCTGTGAAACTGCCGGTAATGCCCAGAACTGTTATGTCTGCTGTCAGGCCGGCGGGCTGTGAAACGGTGTAGTTGGCGGCATCCGCACCACTCAGGGCAACACCCAGCACGGTCACCGGCTTCGAGCTGCCGACATTCTCGTCACTGAAAGTAGCTGAGTAGCCTGTGCTGTCGATGCTGACCGCATCGGTTCCAAGGACGCCTGCCAGGGTAGCCCCGGTGAAGTCCACTGTGGCGGTGTTGCTGCCATTATAGACCTTGTCGCCGGCAACAGCGCCATTGATTGTCAGAGTCAGTGCGGTTATGTCAGCGGTATCGTTCGCTGTCGCTGCCGAGAGCGTGTAGTTGGCTGCATCTGCGCCGTCCAGGCTGAGCGTCGAGGCTGTGACGGTCCAGGTTCCGACATCCTCGTCGGCAAAGTCAGCATCGCCGACGATCAGGGTTACGATATCTGGAGAGATCACACCGCTGACCGACTGGCTGCTCAGGGTGGCTGTTGTCGTCCCGTCATAGACTTTGTCATTGGCGACGATTGAGGGTGTGACTGACTTGGGTGTAATATCGGCTGTGGCCGTTGCGACTGAGGTCAGGCTGTAGTTCCCTGCATCCGTACCGGAAAGGGTGGCGCCTGTCAGGGTGACCGTCTTGCCTGTGCCCACATTCTTGTCAGCAAAGGCAGCTGTAC
>JAWSUP010000031.1:0-18729 GCA_033549405.1 Bacillota bacterium
AAGGCAGGTTTCGTTGCGGCGCTGATTGCGGCAAACGGGAAAACCAGCACGGTCACAAGCAAGACAATCAGAAATGAAACAGCTTTGGATTTTTTCAGAATCGACACAGAAATCCCTCCTCATAGAACTGACGGCAATGTCTGCCCTGTATTCACCTCTTTTCGTAATATACCGTCAAATACTTGCTTTTCGAGTTTGTTGACCGAAGGAAGTGTAACAATCCTCCATCATCATCTACCCATACGATTGACAGGACTCTGTTGTAATTCAAGTATAGCATCGCGTCTGAAGTCATTCAAGCTGACTTCATCGGTGTACAGGACTTCATGAGGCAGAACGATTTGCCTCATGAAGCTGGTATAAATTCCTGATGATCGCGAAGCCTTCGAAAAGGAAAGCCTTAGATTCATTCGGGAAGAAAAACTGCTTGTGATCGGCAAGAAAACCCGGTAATATTGAAATAAACAGATAGAGGATCTTAACTGCTGCCCTATAGAATGATGCATATTGCCATTTAGCCTACGGGATAACAGCTTGGTCTGACAGGGGGAACTGGTGCAAGATGAGTATTCAGATCATAACGGGTTTTGACGGAAGCTGTCCACACAACAGTCATGGTGTCGAACAAACAGGAGCAAATTGTTTCAGGATATATCCGGGACTTCGCAAAGAGGCTGGATGGTCAGAGGAGCGACCTGGTTTCGGCTCGAGATTATCAATCAGTTTCGTTAACACATCTATGCAAAGCTGTAAAACTAAACTCCAGGTTGACTGGGAAAAAACTGACAGGATCAGATATCATGATATTGGTTACTTGCTAACGCCAAATGATTCTGACTGGGTCATGGTAACCGGAATCATCCTGGAGACCACTGTCGTCTTTGATCTTGACATCCCGTCCGGTATCTCGCAATTTGGGCTTTTTCCAGAATATAACTATGCCGCGTATTTAAATCTCATCGAATCGCTTCATGACAAACCTGTCGAAATAGAAAAAGTCGGCAGCAGCCGGGAAATGCGTGATATCTTGCTGTTGCATGTCAGATCCGAAAATGCTGGTGCCAGAGATTTCTTTATACAAGCCAGGGATCATAGCTATGAAACTGCAGGATCGTACTGTATTGAAGGGATTCTTGATTTTCTACTCTCTGAAGATCCTGTCTGCCACTATATCCGGAGCAAGTTTTCATTTCATATTTTGCCGATGAGCAATCCAGATGGCGTATACAATGGCATGAGCCGGTTAACCTGGGAACGCGGTGCAAACATGAACCGGGTCCATACAGAGGCAGACAAAGCGCATGATGCGTTGAAAAAAGCAATCGATTCTGTAAAACCGTTTGTTCATATGAATATCCATAACTGGACAATAAGGTCAATAGATGGCCTTTTGGCTAATGACCGTTGCATTGCTGACAGGATTTGTTCGTATATGCCGGACGATGCTGCTCATTATAAAAAATGGGTTATCGAGACAAGAGAAGACTTCTGCAAAAGTAAAAATGTGCCGGTTGTACCGGTGGAAGATCTGAGCTGGAAAGACTACTGTTATGAACATTTTGGAGCCAGGGGTGTCACTTTTGAGTTTCCCTGGTTTACCCTCAATACGGCAGCGATGAAGCGTAAGGGAAAACAGGCATTAATTGCGCTGGCCTTGAGCGTTATTGAAGAAGATCGTTTATAATGGATTGATATCCAAAAAGGCCGCGGCTTATCTGCATGCAGGAGGTTCATATGAGTGAAAAGGTAATCAAAGTCGGCATTGTTGGTGTAGGCGATCAAGGATCATCTCATCTGGATATCATGCTGGGCATGCCTGGTGTTCTGGTCAAGGCTCTCTGCGATACGGATGACGGCTATCTGTATCGGGCCAGGAAATGGGTGGAAGAAGCGGGGCAGCCCTCACCCAAGTTGTACGGCCAGCATAAGAACGCCTATCAAAGACTCTGTTCTGAAGAAGATCTTGATCTGGTGATCTGTACAACACCCTGGGAGCATCACAGTAAAATTTGCCTGGAAGCCATGAAAAACAACAAGAATGCTGTTTGTGAAGTTCCTATCGTTTTGACCCTGGAAGAGGCCTGGCAGATTGTTGAGACATATGAGTCAACCGGATACTGGGCAACATTGGGGTTTAAACCGATCCACTCTCCTTTGTTGAACATGATCCGTCTGGGACTTTTGGGTGATGTCCTCTATGCTGAAGGCGGCTATATCCATGATCTTCGCCTGGTTAAATTTGATCCGGAACGAGAACCCTGGCGGTTGCAGCATTCGATTGACCGCAATGGCAACTTGTATCCTGATCATCCAGCCACGTGGGCCATACCCCTGCTGGACATCAACCATGGGGATCGTTTCGACTATCTCGTCTCCATGAGTTCGCGGGCTCAATCCCTGAATGAATATGCGGCACACTACTATGGCGAATCAAATTATTATGCCACAAAAGAGATGAAGCAGGGCGATTATAATGCGACCCTGATCCGTACAGTCAAAGGCAAAGTCTTCAATCTCACTTTTGACACCAATACACCCCACCCGCGCAGCATCTATCGCCTACAGGGAACACGCGGAACATATCTGCGCAGCATGGAGTTCGGGAACAAGATCTATCTTGACGGCAGAAGCCAGACAAATGAAAAATGGGAAGATGCCGCTGCTTATGAAAAAGAATACGAGCATCCCCTCATGAAAGCTTACAAACCAGATGAAAGGGCTGTTATTCGAGGACATAGCGGCGGGAGCAACAAAACGCCCTATTTTGCATACAGGCTCATCAAAGCATTGCGTGAAGGGCATGTGACCGATTTTGATGTCTATGATTCAGTCACATCAAGTGTCATCTCTGCTCTGACTGAAGAATCTGTCGCTAATGGTAGCGTACCCGTTACATTTCCGGATTTTACCCGCGGGAAATGGGAAAAGAGGAAGTCTTTTCAAGAGCTATAGCCGCAGTTCTCCGACCGTGCACAACATCGCTTTTTGCATCTATTTGGTCAAAACCTCTTTGTTTTTGTAAGAATGGCTGGCAAGCCAAGCACAAAACCAGAAGAACACAACACTAACTGGCAGATGGGTGGGAAACCGCATTTTGGCGATGGCAGTAATCAATTTATCATATTGCTCTTCCTGCCCCATGATCAGCAGGAGCAAGGCAAGCACATTGGGCAGCATCAATATTAGCATGTATAAAGGAATAACCGGCAAGACAAAAGATGAATACGTCTTTCTTGTGGCAGGCATATACAATAATCCAACCACGAACAGCGAAATAGAACAGGTCAAAAAGAGATAGGACTGCACGAAGCCGGAAATTTCATAACTTGAGTAGAACAACCGGTTGATGATTGTTGTGTAGAGTAGAGCCAGGATGGCAGCCGAAAAGACTGCTAAATATTTACCAAAAATGATTTCAGATATATTAACGGGCAGCTGTTTCAGCAATGCATACCCATTACTTTTTTCTTCTTTCTTTTCTGAACCCATGAATGTTCCAAAGACAACCATATGGATAAACAATCCGATCATAAAAGCATAATTGGTGTCGATCATGGATTTATCACTAACAAATTCAAATGAATATCGCTCTGAAAAATAAAGTGTTAATACCAGAGTTAAAATGAAAAAAGACAAATAAAGAAAAACGCCAAACCTTAACTCTTTTGCAGCAATAGCCAATACTTTTACCTTATTCATGTTCTTTTTCTCCTTATCAGAACGGTTATCTGCCATAGAAGCAAATAAGTCACCAAAGGAATGCCCAAGACAGCTATCGGATCCAATCGGTCAAAAAAGGATACAATTTCGCTGGTTTTCAACTGCCTCATGTCATCATACCTTCTCAACTGCGTATAAACTGCCAGTCCTTGCGCAAATAGGAGTATTGCGATGCCAATTTTGTTGAAACGATCGAATCCAATGGAATAGGTGCCCAGATAATAAACAGCACCCATTACAAGTGCAATCCCGAATGATGCTGCCACAATCATCATAGAAGCCTTTACAATCAGTATCTCAGCGTAGACGACCTTTAAAAAGACGACTGCCGCAAGGCTTCCCAACAGCGATAATAGAAATATTTCAAACATCTTGATTGTAACGACGCCTCTTTTATTCAACGGCAGGACTTCATACAGGTCATAGCCCCCCCAATGATCCTCCCTGTATTCTGTTATCGTGATACCACCCAGGACGATCATGACAATGAACGCTGCCGCTACAAAAGGGCCCAACAGAACGCTGGCAATTCTTTCACCAGTGACAATGCCAATCAACATCAATAACAATATAGGCAAAACGATTTTTATCTGTCTTTTCATATCTTGTTTCAATATATGTATCATGGGTTATCTCCTTAACAAACAGAGTAAAATATCGTCCAGGCCGACATTTTCAATCTTCAGCCCATTGCTGTTCTTTATTGGATCGATCATTTTCTCAATCTCGGGATAACTGTCAGTAAAGGCACAGCAGCCAAACATGTTTTTCTCAACCTCAAACAGCTTTGCGATTATCTCCTGTCCGATAATCTCTTCCTGGAAATTAATTTTTTTCCAGTTTGCAGTCAGATTGTCTTTCGAGTCATACAAGACGACCTTGCCGTCTATAAGAAAAATGATGTAGTCAGCAATCCTCTCCAGATCATTGGTAATATGTGTCGATATGATAACTGATTTTTCAGGATCTTCGTCAACAAACTTCTTCAGATAATTAAGTACTTCTCTTCTGACAATCGGATCCAGTCCAGAGGTGGGCTCATCCATGATAATCAAAGCAGGATTATGGGAAAGAGCCAAAGCGATAGAAAATTTTAGTTTCATCCCCTTTGACAAGGCTTTAATTTTTTTCGATCTGCTGATCTTAAAATCATGAAGCAGGTTCTCAAACAGATTGGCGTTCCAATCGTTATAAAACTTTGAAACAAATTGTGCAGTCCAGGAAACAGTCTGATCTTCATAATAATGCTGAACCTCACCTACATATCCAATACAGTTCTTGATGCTGATTTCCGCTGTTTTATGTTGCATGTCCAGAATTGTCACATCACCGGAATCGGGATTGATAATGTTCATTAATATTTGCAGCGTTGTTGTTTTACCGGCACCGTTTGGGCCGATCAATCCTGTTATGCATCCCCGAGGTATGGAAACATCGAGAGGGCCAAGTTGAAATTCTTTATATCTCTTAGTAACATGAGCGAGTTTGACGATATCATTCATTTATCTATCCTCCATCTCCTTAATCAATTGCAGCAAATCATTTTTTGTTATACCGTATTGTTCTGAATCCTTGATCATGACCCATAGTCTGCTTTTCATTTCTTCCACTTTTTCTCTCTTCAATTTCTGTTTATCTACTGGTGCAATAAATGACCCGATTCCCATGCGGGTATAGATATACCCCTCTGTCTCCAAATCCGAATACACTCTTTTAACTGTAATCGAACTGATGCCCAGATCCTTTGTCATTTCATTGATCGAAGGGAGCTTGGTTTGTTCCGTCAATTCACCTGATGCGATGGCATTGATGATTTGCTTTTCAATTTGCCTGTATATGGGGTCAGGATCTGATGGGGAAACGACGATAAACAAATAAATCAGCTCCTTGTATATTGTGTATACACAGTATACTTTATAATCATTGATGAGTCAAGCGTTTTTTTGCAAACTGAAGGAACCTAACTTGGATTGTGGGCATATTGACAACCTCGACGATAGCACCGATGGCTGAGGAAGTCTATTTTCGGGGTTATTTATTGAAGGAACTGGATCAATTAAAAATAATTACCCTTTTCCTTTGTCACATCTCGCATGTGAAGCTGGCAATAAGAACGCCGTCGATGAGAAAATGTATACCTTGAAAAATAAAATATCGGCCGTTTCCGGTACGTATCCACTGCCAGCCGCAACCCGATGCTGCCGGCAATCTAATCGAAAACCGGCAGACAACAGATTCGCAACCGACCGGCCAAGACACCCCGGCGACCGACGAAGATATCCCTGCGACCAGCGAGTCTTATGCATCGGTCCATCTGGGATTTGGTTTACTGCTGATGGCTGGCTTGGCTGGTCTCTATAGTTACTGTCGGCGTCGGACTTGGGACGAACAGCTATAATTGTTCATTTGTTCAGTTCGCTGAGCCATGATATAATCGAGTTTAGAAACGGTTTCATGCCGATTCCAAAATGACCGGCATAAGGACAGGAGAATATGAGCGTGAATAACTTGCGCATAGGCATCATTGGAACCGGAGGCATTGCCCACGCCCATGCCCGGGCTTATCTGGCCATCCCCGAAGTTACCATCGTCGGCGGCGCTGATATAGTTTCTGGCAAAGCCCGTGCCTTTCTGGACGAATTCGACCTGAATGATGCCCTGGCCTTCGACTCACACGAAGATCTGCTGAAAATGGATCTCGATGCAGTCAGCGTCTGCACTTACAATTCAACGCACGCCTTATGCGTCGTGGACGCCCTGGCAGCCGGTTGCCACGTCCTGTGTGAAAAGCCCATGTCCATATCCCTTGCAGAGGCAGTCGACATGACCCGGGCTGAAAAGAAAAGCGGCAAGATCCTGTCCATCGGCTTCCAGCCCCGTTATGATATCAACACGCAAAGAGTCAAAAGCATCATCGCTGAAGGTGCCCTGGGTAAAGTCTATTACATCCAGACAGGTGGTGGCCGCCGCCGCGGCATCCCCGGCCGTACTTTCATCAACAAGAAGCAGGCGGGTGTAGGTGCCCTGGCAGATATTGGCTGTTATGCGCTTGATTTTGCCCTTAATTCAATCGGCTATCCCAAGCCACTGACCGTATCGGCTTATGCCAGCAATCACTTTGGCACCAATCCTAAGTACTATGCTTATGCCGACCAATTCCAGGTCGATGATTTCTCAGCAGCATTCATCCGGCTTGAAGGTGACATCGTGCTGGATTTCCGTATGTCCTGGGCTATGCACATGGACACCACCGGTGATTTTATTTTTCTGGGTACAGATGCCGGCCTTAAAGTACGCCAGCCACATATGAAATGGTGGGGTGGTGCTTGGGACGGCCCGATTGGTCAGATTTTCTTCATGCATGACCAGTTTGGCACCCCGACCGAAACACCCATCCCCCTGTCTGACAATACTGGTCCGAGCCTGTTTGAAAAAAAAGTGCGCGCCTTCATCGATGCGGTGATCAACGGCGGAGAAGCGCCCATTCCTACCAGCCAGATCCTTTATAACCAGGCCATTATCGATGGTATCATCCGATCATCGGCCGAGCGGCGAGAGGTCGAGATCATCATACCGCGGATCTATTGACCTGATTGACCGCGCCGGGCATATGATGAACCGGAAGACGAAGCGTATTCATATCAGGATCATCGATGATGATGCTAATGGGTGTAATAACCATACAGCCATTATCGATTGCCCTTATCTCGATGTCGATGCGAATAGTCTTAACTTGTAACGATGTGCGTATGGGTATGTGTATGCTCTACCTTTTTATTGGATGTCATACCATCCATTTCACCAACAAAAATATGTGTATGGATGTGCGTATGCTTTGTCACCAAGGTATCAACGACAACCAGGCTGGATCCGACCAACATAATAAGGAGAGCAATCACATAATTCTCTGCAACATTCTCTCGAAAAATAACAAAACTCACGTAAATAACGACCCATATGAAAACTTGAAGCTTGATATATCTTCAACAGTGAGAAGCATGCTTGATATGATGATCAGCAGGATCGCGATCCATAATCTGACTGATATGAATTCTTTTAATACGATCAAGGCAATGAGTGATGTTGCCGCGACTTCAAAATTATTTAATCATGGCAACAAGGATCGTCGAAAAGAGCATCTTCCTCCGAAAGCAGCTGCCCTTCATCTTTCCGTACCCGACAACTATTCCCATCGAAAAGTCATTGTAGAGATGATCACACCGACTATCAACATGCCCAAGAGGACGCCTGCATCAAGAAGGTGTGTGCGCCAAGCTTCGCCTATCCACAAACCACGCAATAGATTAACAACATATGTGAGTGGCAAAAATGCAGAGACTTTCTTGATCGAATCAGGTAGGAGTTCGCGTGGAAAACCGGCTCCGGACAAAAACAACATCGGGTACAGGCACACCATTCCGACGATCTGGGCGGTACGCGCGTTTGGCATCACGCCTGCTAGTATGAATCCCAATCCAAAAAAGCTTAAGCAACTAAGGACGAACCCCCCAAGCACGCTCAAAGCATTACCTTCAAATTTAACGTGATAAACCAGTTTTCCTGCAATAACAAGAAGAAACATTCCCAATAAAGTCATGGCAAAGACCACGATGACTTGTGCTGCCAGGATACTGATCGGGCTGACCGGTGTTGTCCGAAGACGTCTGAGCACCCCTTTTTCACGATATGCTGACATGGTGATCGTGATCGACATCAGACCGCCGGTTGCGATGATCATTGCCGTGTAGGCTGGTATTGATATATCGATTGTTCCGAGCCCATTAAAATATTGTGAAGGTTCATTTCCGTATATACTGCCAAAGAGAAATAGCATCATGAGCGGAAAGACCAGGGTGAAGAAAGCACCTATGGGTTCACGCAGGAATAGTTTAAATTCCATCCAGGTCATTTTCAACAGACTCTTCATCCAGCACTCACTCTCTGATCTGATGTCCTGTTAATTTAAGAAACACATCCTCTAAAGACGGCTGTTCTGTCCGCAAATCATGAAAAGGGATTTGCAGACTTGACAACTGATTAACAACAGCAACGACAAATTGCATCGTTTCGGTAGATTGTCCCTGGATTGTGATCCTATCACCCTGTACGTCGATTTTACCGATTCTGGCAAAGGAATCTTGCCATTCCTGCAATAACATTCCGCGAATTGAAAATGACACGTACTCGTCAACCGCTAGATGCTGGATAAGGTTTTGTGGCGTATCAATGGCCACAATCTGCCCATTGTCAATAATCGCAACACGATCACACAACCGTTCGGCTTCTTCCATGAAATGGGTAGTCAGGAAAATCGTCTTGCCTTGCGCTCTTATTTCACGGATCAGATCCCATATGGCGTGACGGGCTTGTGGGTCAAGCCCAGTTGTCAGCTCGTCTAGAAATATAAGTTTGGGGTTCGGAAGAACCGCCAATGCAATAAAGAGCCGTTGCTTCTGTCCACCGGAAAGATTTTTGAACTGATCATCTCGTTTGCCTGTCAAGCCTAATTGTTCGATCAGCAAATTGAAGTCAACCGGATGCGGATAAAAGGAGGAATAAAGATCGAGCGCCTCCCAAACCTTCATATGATCCGGCAAGCTGGATTGCTGAAGCTGCATACCTGTGTACGAACATATGGCATGACTGTCTGATTGCGGATTCACGCCTAAAACACGTATTGATCCTTGATCAGGTTTGCGCAACCCCTCAATGCATTCAATTGTTGTTGTCTTGCCTGCACCATTAGGCCCGACCATTCCGAAAATTTCTCCTTCGTGAACCACAAAAGAAACATCATTAACCGCGATGGTCTTGCCATAAGTCTTGCGCAGGTTTTTTACCACGACAACATTTGTCATTCTACTCACCCGAAGGTTTGCCATTAATGCCAAATTTTTCGTTTGCTATACGATCATTTTATCAGATAATCACTGTTTTGACGACATCGTGGACAATATATGCACACCGAAGGTTGGCGTTAAGATTACAGTTTGCTGGACCCCGCTGTGCCTGCTGCGTAACATGCGCTATGCAACATATACAATGCGGCAAACTCGGTTATCTATCATAAGGATGCTAGAAAATTGCCAATTTCTGTGATCCCAAACCCTAAGTCAATTAAAATATCCTTTAAGACTGCAATCGTCACGTCAAATTGATCAAGGATAGCATTCCCAATAGTAGAAAGACCATAATTAAGATCATTCAATATGTTAGCCACTTGAGTTGCCGTTTTATCATAGACATTTTTCATGTTTCTGGCAATTACATTAGCTGAATACCCAAGTGATTTAAGGATACTTGCAGTTTGAGAAGATGTTCTATCAAAAGAATTTTTTAATACGCCTGAAATAGTTTCCGAAGCATATCCAATGTCTTTAAGGATTTGAGCAGTAGCAGTTACAGTTAATTTATAGGAGGACTTGATAGCAGATGCAGTGTCAGCGGCTGCATATCCAGCATCCTTAAGTGCCTGAGCCGTTGCTTTTTCTGTATAGCCGTATGCAATTCTTAAACCGTCAGCAACTTCATCAGCTGCAAATCCTAACAACTTAAATTTGGCTGCTACTTCTTCTCCTTTCATATGGAAAGCATCTTTACAAGCATCAGCTAAAAGATCACATCCATAACCTGTCGCTTTCATAGCTTCAAGCACACTGATCGATGTGTAATTAAAGGCTATTTCAACTGCTGTTGCCACTTCTGCAGGAAGAAAATCACATTCTCTTAGTATGGCTACTGTTTGTTCACCAGTGGTATCGAAAAAAGTACTGAGTGAAATGCCAATTTCAACAGCCGAGTAACCAGCTTCTTTTAAGATTGCAGCAGCAGCTTCACCGGTTCGATCATATACTGATTGAATAACTTCTGCAACTTCATTACAGGCGAAACCGGCAAGATTTAAAATTTTCGCCATTGTTTCAAGAGGAAGTTCAAAAACCAGGGCATTGAGACATGCAGCTGTTTCTTCAGCATTGTAGTCTCCATGCAGGATATCAGCAACTTCTTGAATCGATTGATCGAAGGAATTATGGAGAAGATCACCGACTTCTGTTGCAGTATAACCAGCTTCCTTTAAGACAGAAATGCCGCCTTCCTTTATTTCTGCCAAGCTATATTCTAAAGCTTCAGCAGTTTCTAAAATAGTAAAACCTGCAAGATTGAATAGATTGGCCAATGCCTGAACCGACAACTGAGTCGTTGCCTTCAGATAAGTACCGATTTCAACTGGTAAAAATCCACTATCTCTCATCAGCTGAGCAAAATCTGTATCTGAGATATCCTTGTCCAAATCTCTTAATGAATTCGATATCTCAAGGAATCCATAACCGGCAGCTTTAGCAGCCATTATCTTCAAAGTGAGTGGTAATGCCCTTAATTGAAGGGCAGCCATGAAAAATTCTTCAGCAGTATAGTCATTCATATGAAAGTATTCAGCAACTGAACTAAAATCACCTTTTGTTATCTCCAGCATAGCCTCCATGACTGCATCCGCATCAAAGCCTGCCTTTTTTAATACACCGGTGATTTTATCACCCGGCAATCCTTTTCGGTCTAATGCACTGGCAGTATCTGTCGCACTTGCACCTGAAACAAATAGAATAAGCGTAACTTCTTCTAACTCGAGTTGAAATTGACTTTCTAAAACCTCTGCAATGTCGTATAATTCATACTTTTCTTCGTAGAATATTTTCCCGAACTGAAATGCGTCCAGATTGAATTCCTTGATAATGGCAATAGCAGCTTCAGCAGTTGGTATTCCATCTAAATGAAGTTGACGAAGTCTGATAACAGGATGATTTTCAATAGCAAAACGGATGTCAGCAGAGCTGCTTTTATTCTTATTATGTGGCGCAACACACTTCGATCCAATAAAAATTGGTTCCAAATTTAATTCGCCATTTCCTTCTATAATAATATCAAATCTCAGATTGTCTATAGCCAGTGGGATGTCCCAATCAATTTTTACGTTAAATTGGCTGTTGGAATTTGCGAAATGACTGTTGTCTGCGTCGAATGTTCCAATTAATTTAACGTTATTTGATGAACTTTCATCGATTACATTAATTATAATCAGATCCATGATTGATCGATCAAACTTTTTTGGATCTGGATTTGATTTTATAGCTGTATCAAAATCAATAAAGGCTGTAGTTGGGTCAAGCAGGTCGAAAGCAGTGACTGGATCATACTCGACAGCATGAGCGGTCATGCTAATTGATGATATGAAAAAAGCAAATAGCATAAGGCAAATAAGTGAAATAGTTGTTTTTTTCATTTGAATCTCCTCGAGCAGCAATTCTACAATTTACTTTTATTGATTATTAATTATAATTTAATTATAAATATATAATTGTCGTTTTCCTTTTATCAATTAATTAATTTAACAAATTATATCATGTAATACAATGAGATTCAACAATTATTTCTATTATTATGTCATCAAAAATATGCTGCTGCGGCTTCTGGTAACGTTGAAATTACAGCATATATGTTATGATAGCCATGTAAGTGAAACAAGCAGGCACGCTTGTTACGTGAAACTATGTATTCGAACATATGGTAACTTATGTTTTGATTTCTGGCTGGTTACCTGCTATATTAACAATGTGTACTGCTATTGGATATTCAAAATATGTTCTGTCCAATGCGATGAAAAGTCAGAATTCACCCGTTAACGCTTGATAAAGAGATAAACAATCTAACTCGAACTGGGGACCGAATAGATGAGGACCATATGAATGAGGACTGTACATGAAAAATGTAGTGATAACCGGAAGCACGCGCGGCATTGGGTTTTCCATGGCAATAGAATTTTTACAGGCGGGCTGTAACGTCACACTGTCTGGCAGGGGCGATAATTTGTCTGAAGAAGCTTACCATTTGCTGACAGATTATGAAAGTAAATACGTCTATATTCCATGCAATGTCCAAGAAAAGGCAAGTATGCAGAACCTCTGGGATGCTTCTTTTGCCAGGTGGGGTCGGATTGATATTTGGATCAACAACGCTGGTCAAAACGCGCCACATCTTTTTTCCTGGGAAACGGGAGAAAGCTACACCTGCAAAGTTATCAGAACTAATGTCACCGGCATGATCTATGGATGTCAAGTAGCGGCAGCAGCAATGATAAAACAGGGACATGGTGCAATATACAGCATGGAAGGCCTGGGTTCTAACAATATGATCCAAATTAAGACAATACTGTATGGGACTACCAAGCATGCCCTGACCTACTTTATGAAAGGACTGGCCAGGGAGCTTAAAGGTACCGACGTCTTAGCGGGTCGCTTATCTCCAGGTATGATGCTGACCGATTTCATAACCAAGGCACCTGATGGAGAAACGTCAGATATTTTAGCTGATCAGAATTTTAGAAAGATTTTCAACATACTGGCAGACAAACCAGAAACGGTTGCAAAGTTTTTCATTTCTCGCATCCTCCGCAACAGGAAAAACAATGTCCAGATTGTCTGGCTAACTAATACAAAAGCAGCCTGGCGTTTTATGACCGCGTCTTTTCGAAAAGACAGACTGATTTAGTTTTACGTTTTTCGTTCGTCAACACAATTCTGGCTATATAGAGTCAACGAGCTTAATCCAAGATTTCGATCGTGCTTTTATCGTTGACACCATCAAGAAGAAGCATTTTTTCAATTTTCATCTGAATGACCAAACAACGATTATCTCTGGCTAAAATTGCCAAGTTGCTATTCTTAGCAACCAATTGGTCGATTAATGTTTGCTGTTTTTGCGGATCAGCGACAACTGTAGCCTTGCCATAGACAGTCAAGGCCATGACGGGCAATCCCACTAGTCTCACATCCGACCGGGTATCGATCAGCAGACTGACATGCGGATTCGCTGTGATATTAATATGCTTCAAACTTCCACTCAAAGTCAGCATGAAAATGTTCATGCCAATATCATCATAAATATATTGCATCAGTGAGCTGTTTGGAAAATTATCGTTACAAGTAGCCAAGACACATAAGTTATTCTCTTTAAGCATTTTTTTTACAATTATCATCATATAAGGCTCCCAGCATTGTCATTATCAATCTTTCCTATGGCATTGCTATTATCGATCCATACAACAATGAGTTTCTCATGCAGTGAATCAGCAAGTCTTTTAGAAAAGGGTCTGTGCTTGTCGATCGTTTCCTTGAGTGAATCGATAGTCGTGAAATCGTAATCCATACCGATGTAACTCTTTTTATATGTTTCTATTGCATCGGCTGGTTTAACAGCATCGGTAGGGATAGACCAATTTCGCCCGATTTTTATAGTACCTTCGATTCGCCTTCCACCGCAAAGCACCCGAATTCGACGGTCACTTATTTTCCACCTCTCACTTCCTTCTTTAGAATTCATATACTTCATGAAAATACCTCGTCAATATAATACACCGTTAGGGGGTAAAGAAAGATCATGCTAGTTTATTCTATCAAGATTCAGGTATATAATAAATACATGAAAATTGATCAAACCGGTTAGAAGAAAGAGAGATGAGCCCATGCATAAAAGGGTTGTCACAATCATCTCGTTAGCTGTATATCTTGTATTTGGTCTGATTGTCTTTGTCGTGTTTAGCCATATCAGACCGATGCTCCCTGCAAGTCTTGATTGGATCGGAAGAATTTGTCTGATCATCATTCTTCTGATCATTTCGCTCCTGGCTCGTGCTAGCAAGAAAATACATCAACATTGGCCTGTATTCTATGCATATTTTGTTGCAGCCCTGGCGATGGCTATTGATTATTACTTGCCATCAAGCAAATGGCTATTGTCCGTATTGAACATCCCCCTGCAAACTCCGGCCGGTTTGGCCCTTGATAAACTGGACAGCAGCTTGATCATTGTCGTCTGCATCATTTTGTTCACAAAATTATCCGGCACTAGTCTCGGTTCGATTTTTCTCCAAAAAGGACATTTGTGCAAAGGCTTGTCAATCGGGATCATCGCTTTTCTGGTGGCCGTCAGTGGTTCGTTCTTTGTTGCAGTACTATTTGGAGCACAGGATCTAACCCGGGCAAGGATCATAACCTGGATTCCCTGGATCGCAATTTTTATTCTGGGAAATGCCTTTAATGAGGAATTGCTCTTCCGTGGACTTTTCTTGAACAAGATCGGGTTGGTTACGAATAAACTTCTGGCAAACCTTGTCCTGGTGCTGCCTTTTGTCTTGCATCATACAGGTATTGACTATTCGAATGATACACTCATGTTTCTGGCATACCTTATTCCATTAGCATTTATCTGGGGTCTGATTATGCAAAAAACAGACAGCATCTGGGGTTCTGTACTTTTTCATGCGGGTACGGATATCCCTGTCATCCTGGTAATATTTTCAAGGCTTTCCACTTCCTCTTGACTAGTTTCTGCTCTATAGAGTATTGTTCAGGTGATGATGGCAAAATCGTCTACATGATCGAAAACCTACCCTTCATGTTCTCAATTTTTAGATTACTAACTCATTATAATTTCAGTACTTCCGATTTTGTACCTGGTACCGGTAGTAGCGGTACATGAAGTTATATGAGCACTTTCGGTCAAGGAAAGCCATCTGGATTTTCAGAATATATCTGAATCAGTTTTTCATCATGGTGGCCGTGGATTTGGTCGAGAAAAGGAAAGTCATCTGGCTTAGCAAATAATTTTGCATTTGGCTGTGCTGATTGGGAACTAATCCAGTGTGGAAAATGATTTCTGTTTCTTATTGTGGGGCAACTATTTCTCGTTTGCTGGTGTATAACAATGTTATAATAAGTCATCCGGTCAGGTAACTGTAATCGGATTATGATGATAACTCGGCTGTATCTGACGATACATGTCAAAACAGGCAACAGTGAGGTTCTAACATGGGCATGGTCGAGAAAATTCTGGATTCGGTTGTTCTGCCGAATATGGTGCTTATCCGTCAAGATTTCGATCCATCTCAGATCGATGATGTACCGGCTGAAATGATTGCCGAATGTGATCGGCCTGAGATTGCTGCGACGATCCTTCCAGGAAAACGCATTTGTTTGACAGCCGGCAGCAGAGGTGTCGACAATATCGCATTGGTGTTGAAAACACTTGCTGCCATCGTGACTCAAAAGGGTGCCACGCCATTTATCATACCCGCAATGGGCAGTCATGGCGGGGCAACTGACGAAGGGCAACTCAACATCATTCGTGACTACAACATAACCGAGGTTTACTGTGGTTGTGAAATCATATCCTGCATGGATACCGTCGAAATCGGCAAGACACCTGAAGGTGAAAGTGTTTTCATTGATAAACACGCTGCTGAAGCAGATGGTATTATTGTCATCGGGCGCATCAAACCGCATACCGCTTTTCGCGGCGATTATGAAAGCGGAATCATGAAAATGATGGCTATCGGCCTTGGTAAACAGCAAGGAGCGGAAGCCTGTCACAAAAACGGCTTGAAAATGATGGCTCGAAGGATTCCGATGTTTGGCAAAACAATCTTGAAACATTGCCCTGTTTTGTTTGGCATTGGTCTTGTCGAGAATGCCTATGACAAGACATGCCTTGTCCGGGCATTGACACCCCCTGAAATTATCAGTCAAGAGCCTGAGCTGTTGAAATTTGCCAAGAGCAAGATGCCTTGCATCAAGATACCTGAAGGGGACATTCTGGTAATCGACCAGATCGGCAAAAATATCAGCGGAGATGGCATGGATCCAAATATTTCCGGAACCTTTGCAACGCCTGATGTCAGCGGTGGTTTTATATCCGAGCACGTTGTTGTCCTCGATCTGACCGACGAGACCCATGGCAACAGCAATGGTTTGGGTGCTGCTGATGTAACAACTGACCGTGCTTTCAACAAGATCATCCCGGATGTAACCTACCCGAACGGATTGACGTCCTTGTCCTTGAATGTTCTTAAAGTGCCCATGCACGTCCGTAGCGACGAACTGGCCATCAAAGCTGCCGCTAAAACCTGTATCAAAGGCGACCGGAACAACCTGCGCATCGTCCGCATCAAAGACACGCTCCACCTCGGTGAGATCTGGATCTCTGAAGCTTTGCTGACAGAAGCACAAATCAGGCCCGGCATCGAAATACTATCTGATCCGGCACCTTTTGCTTTTAATGAAAACGGGGATCTTTTTTAAAAGGCCAATGTGTGCAGGCCTTATTGATGAACCTGGGACTTCCTGACGCATAACGATAGATTTCGGAGATGGCGGCATTGAGAGCAGCATTTGAAATGGTGAAACTGCCATTGAAGCATCCTAGCCTCACAACGACAATAATTGCAGAAAATAAAAAATCTTAGACAAAAACAGATGGCTATTTTTATGCATAAGATGAGGTGCTTGTACGAAATTTATGATGATTGGAGAAATACATGATTTTCTTATCTATTGCTGTTTTGATTTTTATCATAGGTGTGTTTGTTAAGTACAAAAAGGTAACATGGTTGATTTCTGGCTACAATACCGCTTCGAACGAAAAGAAAGCCGAATATGATATCGCGAAGCTTACCAAGTACTTTGGCAATTTTCTCTTCGTTCTTGCAGGCTCATTTTCTATGTGGGGCATTGTTTGGCTGATTCTCCCTCAATACTCTGATTTTATTCTATGGTGCGGGTTTTGTAGCGCCTTTGTTATTATTGTCGCTGGGATATTCTTCTTGAATACGGGAGATAGAGTGAAGAAAAATTGATTTGAACCCGTCCTGGGAAGTGAGAATTGTTCAATGTAATATAAGTCAGCCAAGAGCCTTGGGATAGGAAAGCCTGAATAGATTTTTATCTTCTGTTAAAGCCTGATAGCCACTCTTAAAATAGAGTGGCTTTTTTATTGCACAAAAAGGAGTAACGCATGTCAATTATAAGAGCAATAACGACCTTGTTCAGGAAGCTGAGCACCTGAAGCGGCAGAAGGAAGCGCTGATCAACCTGCTGGATAACGGATCCCAGCATATCCGGAAAGTCAGTGAACTTCTGCTGTTCGTCACCAAAGCAAATATGCTGACTCAGCTCGATGGCGATCTGTTTTCCCGGTTCGTCAAGCGGATCGTTGCTGTGTCACGAACAAAAATAAGCTTTGAACTGGGATGCGGACTGACCTTCACAGAAAGGCTGGTGGATTGAATGAGCCATATGCCACTGGGTTATCGGATTGAAAACGGGAAAGCGGTTATCCATGAAGAAGATGTCGCAAAGGTCAGGCTGCTGTATCAGTCCTACCTGGAGGGCCAATCGCTGGCAGATGCTGCCAAGACTGCCGGGATCAAATCCTTTCACCGATATGTCAGTAACATCCTTCAGAATGTCTGTTACCTTGGCGACGATTTCTATCCGGCGATTATTGACTCGGACACTTTTACCGCAGTCGGCACAGAGATAATCCGGCGGTCGGTCAAGCTTGGCCGTGTCTTTGAGCGAAAAAAGAAACCGGCTCGTTTCATTCCGACCGCTTTTCAGATGCTTCCAATATTGCAGCAGTACGAGGATCCATTCAAACAGGCGGTTTATGTTTATATCCAAATCCAGATCGAGGTGGAACATGATTAATACAAACAAGAAGATGACCTTTCTTCCATCCAGAAACCCGATAGGTCAGACAAAGAAGGACGAGGAACAACCCAAGCTTCGGGTGGCTGCCTACTGCCGGGTATCGACAGATAGTGACGAACAGGCCACCAGCTATGAGGCGCAAATCGAGCATTATACTTCCTATATCAAGAGCAATTCAAGCTGGGAGCTGGCAGGAATTTTAGCCGACGATGGTATATCCGGCACTAACACCAAGCACCGCGAAGAGTTTAATCGGATATCCGGTTGGTACTCTGAAGAGTTTAATCGCATGATCGACGAGTGTATGGCCGGCAATATTGACATGGTCATCAACAAGTCGATCAGCGGTTTGCCCGAAATACGTTGGATTGCTTGAAATACATCCGGCAATTGAAGGACAAGAACATCCCCGTGTTTTTGAGAAGGAAGGCATCAATTCCATGGATGCCAAGGGTGAGGTTATACTGAC
>JAWSUP010000032.1:0-18663 GCA_033549405.1 Bacillota bacterium
GGTCTATGTCGAGTTATTTGAGCAGGATGGCAAGACGCGCGTCACTGAGCCGGGGCAGCGAGGGCGGGTTGTCTTGACCAACCTGGTCAATACCATTCAGCCGCTCATACGCTACGAAATGAACGACATCATTGAGCTGGGTGAAGCTTGTCCATGTGGCAGCCGGTTCCGGGTCATAGAGCGGATCATCGGCCGCAACGACGATGTCCTGCACCTGATGACGCATACCGGCTCGTTGCGCCCGGTCTATCCGGATCTGGTCAGCCGCTGGATCATTACGACAGATGACCGGATCCGCGAGTTCATTGTCGAACAAGATGCAGCGGACCATCTGACAATCACTCTCGACATCGGCGGACCTGAACATCAGGACCAGTCTGGAGAAACGATTGCTATGCGGCTGACTGACCGGCTGACCAGGGAATTGGCCGCGTTTAATGTCGTTTGCCGATTCACAGTCCGGCTGCAGCCGATTCACCTGCCTGCCGATGCCAGTAAGTTGAAGCGGTTCATCCGGACCTTTGACTCTGCATAATTATGACGCCCGTCTAAGTTCAGAAGGGAGAATTGAAATGGAAATCAACTACACACGAATAATTACTGATGTATACAATTTTGATGTGCTGGTAATCGGCGGAGGTCCATCAGGCATCGCTGCGGCTATCAGTGCTGCCCGAAACGGGGCAAAAACGATGCTCATTGAGCGTTGTGGCTTTGTGGGGGGTATGGCGACAGCCGCGCTGGTTGGCCCCTTTATGACCTGCTATGACGGTAAAGGAAAGAGGCAAATCATTCGCGGAATATTTGACGAACTTGTAAAAAGGCTGGAGGAAAAGGATGGTGCGATTCATCCGTCAAAAGTGAGTGGGGCGACATCACACTCTGCGTTCATCCAAACTGGCCATGAGCACGTGACCCCTTTTGACTCGGAAATCTTGAAAATCGTCGCTGAGCAGATGCTAATTGAAGCTGGCGTTACGTTGCTTTATTATACTCAGTTTATCGATTGTGTTAACCATGCGGGCAAGATTGAGAGCGTAGTTGCAGCAAAAAAAGAAGGTCTCTGTGCAATCCAGGCAAAGGTATATATCGATTGCTCCGGTGATGCTGATGTAGCGGAGAAGGCAGGTGTTCCAATTATCAAGGGACGTGACAAAGACGGGCAGATGCAACCCGCGACCCTGTTTTTCCGTGTCAATCATGTAAACTCTGAAAGAGTATATCAATGCGTAGAGGACTCAAAAGAACTGATGGGCATCCCTTTCCATGGCGTATTCAGCTGGCTCATCGATGAAGGGCGCAAGAGAGGGGAATGGACTATCGAGCGTGAGGAGATGGGTACATATGAAACCAATCATAAGGGAGAATGGAAACTAAATACAACACGTATGCTGAATGTTGATGGTACAAAAAGTGCAGATTTGACCAGGGCTTCTATCGAAGGCAGGATCCAGACCAGGCAGGTTTATCAATTTCTGAAAGATCATGTGCCCGGGTTTGAAAATGCAAAAATGATGGACACAGGTTCTGTGGTCGGCATCCGTGAATCCCGTCATATCATAGGGAAGTATATTATTCAAAAAGAAGATTTGCTGAAAACACGTACATTTGACGATGTTGTTTTACTTTGTGCAAACGCCATCGATATCCATGACAATAAAGGAACCGCAGGGGAGTACGTGGTGGTTGATACTTGGTATGGCATTCCATACCGGGCACTTGTTCCTGAGAATTGCAACAATCTACTGGTGAGTGGCAGAGCGATTTCAGCGACTTCTGAAGCGGCATCTGCGTTTCGAGTGATGCCCACCTGTTTTGGTACTGGTCAGGCTGCAGGAACGGCTGCTGCGCTGTGCGTGAAAGAAAATGTCACGCCAGAAATGTTATCCATAAGCATGTTGCAAAGCACCTTAGAAAACCAAGGTGTCATTCTTGACAGAAAACATTTCTAGACAGTATATAGTATGTAACAACCCATGAACATAATGGCAGGTGAATCAATGCATGCTTTGGTAGTCGATGATAACAAATCTTTTTGCGAGAATGTTGGCCAGTTTGTTCTAAGCCATATCCCACGCATTCATCATGTGACAGTCGCGATGGATGGGTTTGAGGCACTGGAGATCCTTTCGGCACAAATTGTTGATCTGGTTCTTGCCGATGTTCGCATGCCAAGGTTGGATGGAATTGAACTCGCCACTATGATCAGTCGCCGTTATCCTTGGATAAAAATTATTTTTGTCAGCGCCTATGATGACAGTCAATATCTAAAACAAGCGATCCGTCTGAAAGCATTTGACTATTTGCTTAAGCCTGTTGATTATGACGAACTCGTCTTGATCATGAACCAGGTCATTGATCGTATTGAACATGATCAGGTAAATGAACGTAAGCTCTCACAGGTTAATCGCCTGACACTCCAGCGAACGATGCTGGCACTGATTGAAGGCAAACCAAGCGGGTTTCCCTGGGATAATGCTGACCTGACTCTGGATGCAAATTTCTATTATCTGGTCATGCTGCATTACCAGCATGAGCTTGATATCGAAGCACTCATTGAGAAATACCCACTTCAGCAAAAGCAATGGTTCGTTCCAGGTCAAGATGGAATTTCATTTATAATCATCGGACAAGATAGTCTCGATTTTCAGATGATCCTTCATAATGTCGGTAGATTTATTGATTTTTTCAGAGCTAAGTATGATATATCAATCCAGGCATTGATTAGCGATGTGGTTAAAGAGATATCCGAATTATCTTTGGCGAGAGATCAAATTGAAACGTTATCTGAGATTTGCTACTTTTGTCAGGATTGTCCAATGATCACCAGTCAGGATCTGCAGACGCTGTGTCCGCTGGATGATTGGTCCCATAAAATGGATCAAATACAACGTGCTGTTAAAAACAACAACCCCGATGATCTGCTGAGCTTGATAACAGAATATAGACAGGCAGTTTATCAGCAAAAAAAATACGACAGAAGATCAACTAAACGGTTATATTTGGTTTTATTGCAAGAAGCAGCACAAGTGATGGCGAACATGGGGCTAACCATGGAAGCCGACTTTAAGACAGATCTTTCAATCATAAAAATTGTTGATGATTGTGTGTCCTATTTTGAATTACATGAATTAGCCTGTGCGTTTTTACTTCGTTGGTCGCGATATAAACCCCAACACCAAGATGAGACTATACAGATTGCCAGTGCAGTCACGGCCTATATTGACCAGAATTACAATATGAATATTACACTGGATAGTCTGTCTTCCCAATTGTTCATATCACGCAGCACCTTGTGTGCGGCAGTGAAAAGAGGACTTGGACAGACTGTCAATGCTTACATTAATGAACGCAGGCTCATCCAGAGTCGCTATCTTCTTTTAAATACGGATATGAGTATCAAGGACATTGCTCAGGAATCTGGTTTTACAGATGCCAATTACTTTATTAAGCGATACAAGAAGCAATTCAAGTTGACACCACAGGCTGATCGCAAGCGATTGCGGAGGGGAGAATCCGATGAAAGTTGATCGGTTTCATCCCTTTCGACTGAGGCATGGACTCAGCATTAAATTTCTGACAGCCTTTTTAATCTTCATTATGTTGCCTTCGTTTGCGGCAGGTATTTGGTATTATCGATACTTAATGCATGAAACGCGCGATGACCGACTCAATGCTTATTGGGACAACCTGGTGTACATTGAGAAGCAGGTATCCAGTGTCCTTAATAATGCTGTTACAATTACCAACCAGATTACAGCCAGTGATGAGGTGACACGTATCATTAACCGGATCGATCGAACCGATTCATGGGGAAGCCAGTACGATGACTTGAATGTTTTAATGAAAATCATGGATCAGTATCGAACGAATGAGAATATCTATCGCCTGCGCATGCATCTGAACCCTTCAGCATTTTATGCAAATCAGAACATTTATTTCTGTGACCTGACACGATTGGTGGAAAACGGAATTTATCAAAAAATTGTTGAGAGCAACCGCAGTTATTATTGGCAATTGAGAAAAGATTATCAGGAAACCCCGTATGAGCCACCTGTTTCACAAATTGGTTATTTTGTGATGATCCGGCAATTGTCTGCCAGTGGTTTGATCAACACATCAGTTTTCGAAGCAGATATCCAGGAGTCGGTTCTGTGCGACGTAACCAGGCAGTTTTTTCTCTATGAGAACAGCGCAATATTCTTGATTGATGACAACGGTGATATTATGAGTGCTGTTGACAAATCGCTTCTGGGGCAGTCGATTCAAACTGTGAATGGAATCAGTCAGATGCCGGAAAAAGGAGTCCATCCGCTCGGTGACAACACATATGTGCTCAGAAGAGAAATGCCAGTCAACGACTGGTCTGTTGTAGTGATGGTTTCGGCTTCGGCTCTGTCTGAATATGATGTTCTGATCCAGACTGTGTTTGTTCTCCTTGTTTTTGAACTGATCCTGGCTTTTCTGGTCACAACGATCTACTTTTTCAGACTGAACAAGCGATTGAGAAAATTGGCTGTAAACATGGGTAATATAAGCCATTATGAACATCTGCCTATTTTGGACGATAACCGGAATGATGAGATTGGTTTTTTGACACAGTGTTTCAACGGTATGGTCATCATTGTCCGCAACATGATTCATGATGTCCAGCGCATCAGTGATGAAAAACGCTCCACTGAGATCAGTCTGCTGCTTTCTCAGATAAACCCACATTTCATCTATAACGCGCTTGAATCCATCAACAGCAAAGCAGTCAGCCATGAAGCCTATGACCTCAGCAAGTCAATTATCCGGATCAGCCGGTTTCTTCGCTTGTCACTTAGCGAAGGGACACAAATGATCAGCGTTGGCCAAGAATTTGCCCAGATAGAGCTTTACTTGCAGATCCAGACCGACTTGATAAAAAAACCATTTACTTATGAGCTTTCATATGATGAGGCAGTCGCTTCGATTCCGATGCCAAAACTAATATTACAGCCGTTGGTAGAAAATGCAATCATTCATGGGATTATGGAGAAAAATGCCGATGATGCATTAATTCGTGTCACCTGCAGACACGATAACGATGAGTTGACCTTTTCTGTTTTTGACAATGGCGCAGGAATCGATCCAGATGAACAAAAAGACATTATGAAACAACGACAGGTGCGATCAACCCCTCGATACTTTGCATTACACAATATAAACCAGCGCCTGATTCTCAAGTATGGTGAAGATGCTTCCCTTAAAATTGAAAGTGACGTAGGGCACTTTACCCAGGTCAGTTTCAAGATTCCCTGCGCTACACAGTAAAGACGTTTTTACGATCATTGTACAATAATACTATGTTCTTCATCCTCTGCGTAGTCTATTTTGGTTATTAGAGATAGGGGAGGTGCGTCTATGCGTCTGAAAAAGCCCAAGGATATTGGCTTGTATCTATTATTGATTCCCGGCGTCGTGGTCGTATTTATCTTTTGCTATGTTCCCATGCTGGGATTGGTCATCGCTTTTCAAGATTACAGCATCTTTCGGGGTATTCGGGAAAGCGCATTTGTTGGACTTGAGCATTTTATCAAGTTGTTTTCCCAAGGCAATTTCACGCGAATCTTGCGCAATACGGTTATGATCAGCGTATACCGCATTATCTTTGGTTTTCCAATTCCTATTATCCTGGCATTGTTTATCAATGAAATCCGTTCGATCATGCCGAGGCGAATCGTGCAGACGGTGATTTACCTGCCACATTTCCTTTCCTGGGTAATCGTTTATGGTTTGTTTGTATCGATCTTCTCGGCAAGCGGCAGCATTATGCGAGCGCTTTATGCCAACACAGACAATATCCCGGTCATACTGACAGATGCCAGGTTGTTTCGCAGCGTACTGGTCGGTACCTCGATCTGGAAAGAATCTGGCTGGGGGACTGTTTTGTATATGGCTGCGATCACCAGCATCGACCCGCAGCTGTATGAATCTGCGATTATCGATGGAGCCGGCCGTCTCAGGCTTATGCGTCACATCACCATTCCAGGTATCGCACCAACCATCATAATGGTCCTGATCATACGTATCGGCTCGCTGATCGATTCGCAGACAGAACAAGTTCTGTTGTTTCTCAATCCATTGGTTTACGAAACGGGAGATGTCATCGGGACTTACGTATACCGTATGGGATTGAGCAACATGGAATACAGCTTTTCAACAGCAGTCGGTTTGTTCGGTTCAATCGTTGGGTTTTCTCTGATGCTATTGGCGAATACGCTCAGTAAAAAACATGCAGGAAGGAGTATCTGGTAATGTCTCGCAGAATCAAAAAATCTTGGCATGATCAGCTGTTTTTTGCGGGCAATAACCTGTTCATGCTCTTCCTGATAGCGATAACACTTTTGCCTTTTTTGCATGTTGTTGCCAAAGCATTCAGCGGTGACACCGCAATCCTGGCAGGTAAGGTTCTTTTCTGGCCATTGAAACCACAGATGAATGCACTTCGTTATGTCGTCAGCTCTAAGAGTTTTCTCAAGGCATTCGGCTATTCTGTTTATCTTGTGTTTGCCGGTACAGCCATCAGTATGATACTGACGATGATAACCAGTTACCCGCTTTCAAAGACACGCATCAAAGGGCGCAAAATTTTGCTGCTCTACTTTGTCTTTACCATGTTGTTTAGTGGCGGTCTGGTACCAAACTATCTGCTGCGCTTTGAACTGGGCCTGATTGATACGTATTGGGCAGTCATCTTGCCAGGCCTTGCGGTGTTCAATATGCTGATATTCAAGAATTTCTTTGAGCAGATTCCCGACAGCCTGGAAGAGTCCGCAGCGATCGATGGTGCGGGAAACTTGACTATCATGACCAAAATTTATCTGCCCTTGTCATTGCCAGCTGTTGCAACGCTGACTCTTTTTTATGCGGTTGGGTACTGGAACAATTATTTCGGCCCGATGATCTATCTGACGAATTCAGCGAGATATCCATTACAGCTCTATCTGCGCTCGGTGATTCATCTGGCATCCTTGTCTGAAGTGGAGAAATCAACTACAGATATCGATCTTTTGATGCATGTGGCAACAGAATCTGTGGTGGCAGCGACGGTAGTAGCCTCAACACTGCCGATTCTCGTTCTTTATCCGTTCTTGCAGAAATACTTCGTCAAAGGAATGATCATTGGATCAGTTAAAGGTTGATCAATCAGTCATGATATTCACGGCAGCGGTTGCGCGCGAACTGCTGCAGGAATATAAAAAAGGGGAAATTGAAAGGAGACTAAAGCAATGTATTCAAGAATGAAGCAAACACTTAGCATTATCTTGATATTGATGCTCATTGTTGTCAGTGCGTCTTGCACAAACAGTAATGCGACTACGACAACAAGCACTACCAAAAGCGGTACGACGACCGCGACGACCGCGGCCACCACAAAAGCAACTGAAACGACCAAAGAAGAACCGTTGCCGGAACTGAAAATTTTAACAGCCTATAGTGCCATTGATATGAACACCTATCCAAACTATCAGGATCTGGTCGATCTTACTGGATATACTGTGAAATATGACAACTTGCCAGCAGAAGATCCAATCTCAAAAGTCAACATGGTCCTGGCAACAGGCGGTGGCTATGACATCATCTATGTCCACGCACCTTCATCCAATTACTTCAAGTACGCTAAAGAAGGAGCCATCCAGGATCTGACAGATTTGATCGATACCTATGGCCAGAATTTCATAACCGCTATGGATGGTTATAAATTCATTGATCCATTGCGTATTGATGGCAAAATCTACTGCATGCCTCAACCTAACCCTGGGGCTTATCTAGCGACAGGCAACTTCGTCCGTAAAGATTGGTTGGATGCACTTGGTAAGGAAATACCCGAAACAACGGATGACATCCTCGAGATTCTGCGCGCATTCAAAACAGAAAACCCAGGAAATGCCGATCCTTGTATTCCATATGTTCAGGGCAACAATCTGTTCCCGGAAATGTTTGCCGGTGCCTTTGGTGTAGCTACTGAATATGTTGTGGAAAATGGCAAATTGATATCCCGCTTTAAATCGGAATCAATGATTGATTACCTGACCTACATGAACACATTGTTTACAGAAAAGCTTATGGATAATGAGTTTCCTATTAATACCAGTGAGGTTATTAACAATAAGATCTTCTCTGGAAAAGCAGGTCTTTTTGGATACAGCGTCTGGGGAATCAGTGCCTTGGTGAATGCATTCAAAGAAAATCTGCCTGAGGCAGAGTATGCTCTGATTGGCTTCCCCAAAGGACCAGATGGCAAGCAGGGAGTCGCTGTCGCACAAGGATATTATGGTTTCAATGTCGTTCCGAAAGCTTCTCCGAATGCGGAGCATGTTGTGAAATATGCCAATGCTCTATACCAGGAAGATAATTTCGTCAAAATTTACGATGGTTACGAAGGTAAGCACTGGAAATATGATGATAGTGGCAATATGACACCGATCCAACCTGCTTTTGGTGATGAGCGTTCGATCGCCAGTTACATTTTGGGCATTGGTGAAACATGGCAGCTTAAATACTGGACCATTCGTCTGCAGAAAGACCCTAACCTTTACGAATGGTTCTACAATATGCAGGAATACTCAGATCTACGCGTATTCAACGCACCAGATCTTGCACCTGGATTTGATAGTGTGCTATCTAGCAAAGATGAGCTCAAAGAACTGGCTACAGAGTACATTACCAAGTTTATATCCGGCAGCTTGCCCCTCAGTGCATACCAGAGCTTTGTCGATGCCTACATGGCAGCTGGCGGCGAGCAGGCAGAGAAAGATCTGGCTGACTGGTATGCTGCGAACAAATAAACAAACATCTTTCCTGCCCCGCTGTACGGGTAGGCTTTTCAGACAGCCCGTGCAGCGGGAGAAAGCGCTGAAAACATGTGGGGATGTTGTGTTAAACAGTAAGGCATTCCAGAAAATGCACTTCATTTAACCAATGTGCAACAATAAATCAAAATATAAGATATAAATGAGCGGTTCAGGGGGAGTCCATGCTTGGGCTCTCCCTGAACAGGTGACAATTATGATGAAGCTATGCGCACTTGGTGACAGTATCACAGCAGGAATAGGCGTTCCAGACGACCAGCCAAAATGGACTGAACTAGTTGAGCAAGCATTTGCCGATCTGCGTGTAATCAATTTTGGAATCGGCGGTCAGACGTCATCTCAGGGTCTAGTCCGATTTGACTCTGTAGCAGCAGAACATCCTGACATTGTCACCATTCAATATGGCATGAATGACCATTGCCTTGATCTGTCAGGCCAGGCAAAAGTTCCCTTGAGTCAATTCAGAATAAATCTGATTACTTTGACTAGCAAGCTGTTACATATCAGTGATGTCATCCTGATTACAAATCATCTGATTATTGAAGGCGATGACCATGAATATTATTACCGCCGCCACCCTCGGTCAGCATATCTGGTAGCTGGTGGTGCGAACGCGTGGCTTGGTCAATATAATGTGATAGTCCGTGAAACTGCGCACATTCAAGTCTGTGGCCTGGTTGATATGGAGAAAATTGCATCATCATACGACCCTAAGGCATTTCTGCGCAGTTTGCACACAAGTGACGTTGATGATGGGGTGCATCCCCATGCCTTAGGTGCCCGCATATATGCTGAAGCGATTATCAGCGAAGTTGAACGACGGCATCAGGATTGGAGGAAAAAATGAAAGCAAATACGATCAATATCGAAACTGATATTGCCATTTTAGGTGGTGGTATGGCTGGTGTTTCAGCAGCAATCTGTGCTGCAAAAGCCGGCCGTAGGACCTTGATCGTTGAAAGAAGAACCAGCCTGGGTGGTATGGCAACAACAGGGATGGTCATGCCGTTTATGGGTGTGTATGGCGATGGCCGCAAAATCATCGGCGGTAATCTGGACTTGATCCTGAAAGCCTTGCAAGATAATTTCCCAAACAGTGTCAGGAAGCTGGCTTTTGATCCTGAAGCGATGCGCCATACGCTGGATATAATAATAGATCATTATAAAATCAATCTTCTGTTGGATACCTGGGTGACAGATGTCAATATCTTAGATCGCAAAATTACTGCAGTTGCGATCTACAACAAGTCAGGTCGTGGCTTCATCAAGGCCAGGCAATTTATTGATACAACAGGTGATGCAGATATCGCTTACATGGCAGGCATTCCCTGCAATACAGGCAGAGAAGCAGATGGCAAAACACAGGCTTATACGCTTCGCTTCATGCTGGGTCATGTTGATGCTGAACGCGCTCAACCATGGCTCAATGCACGCGACAAAGAAAAGAGCTTCATCGATCTGCTTGAAGCATATGCCAGGCAGTATCAGGTGCCGATCCTGGACATGCATTTCCAGAATTTTCTGGTACCGGGGCGCAAAGATGTCCTGGTTTTCAATGTGCCCCGCGTTATTGGTATTGATGGTGTTGATGGAATCAGTCTTAGTGAAGGTTACCGACAAGCCAGGCGACTGATCAGGGTTTACGCGCGGATCATGCGTGAGCACGTTCCAGGATGCGAGCAATCATACATCTTAAGTACTGCTGAGACCTTGGGAGTTCGCGAGAGCCGGCGGATTGTCGGTGCGTATGTTGTGACCTATGATGATGTCGTTCAAGGAAGGAAATTTCCTGATTCAATCTGTGGCAATTGCTGGTGGATTGACATTCATAACCCGGACGGCAAGGGCGTCTCCGAGATGGTTGGACCCAAAGGCGGACATAATGATATTCCTTACCGGGCTTTGTATAACGAACAAATCGACAATCTATGGGTTGCCGGACGATGTATCTCGACAACACACGAAGCATTAGCTTCAACAAGGATTATGCCGACATGTATCGCAACTGGCCAGGCAGCAGGTTTGGCAGCAGCTATTGCTGATCAGCACAATGTTGCTGCTTCTGCTGTTAATACCACAGAATTGCGTCAAATGCTGGTTGATGATGGCGCCCTGATTACAGGAATCAATTTGAGCGAAGGTAACGGTAAATAAGACATGCTGACTTCTAAAGAACGTATCCTGAGATGCTTGCGACATGAACCAATCGATAGAGTTCCCATATCAACTTATGAACTGGTTGGCTGGAATCCTGATGCATGGCAAAACAAGGCGCCTGCATATCGGCATTTGATGGAGATTATCCGTCAACAAACGGATTGCATCTATATGGCCAATCCGACTCTGATTGAAGCACCAAATCCATATATACAGTTAAAATCAGAGAATGATCACAACTGTATTTACACAACTTTGACTTACTTACATGAGGAAGGATCATTTACAGCACAATACAGGCAAGATGATGGCATCCACACCCGCTGGAAAATCCGGCATCTGCTGAGCGAGGTGTCTGATATCAGAAAATATTTATCAATCCCTCATTATACGCCAGAAGTTGATATGTCATCATTCAATAAAGAGAGAGACAATCTGGCAGATCACGGGGTCATGATGATCTCATTATCTGATCCAGTAAGTCTTGCAGCATCATTATTTGGAATGGAGACTTTCCTGGTATATGCTATAACAGAGACTGCAGAAATCATATATCTTATGGATGCACTGTTTGAGCGGCAGATGGCTATATTGAATAAAATGCTGAACCATGATATCAACGATGTGTTGTTTCGCATCTGTGGTCCGGAATATGCAACCCCGCCTTATCTACACAAACGATATTTCCCGGAATTTGTCACGAAGTATTTGATAATCATGTGCAGAGCGATCAGGCAAGCGGGTGGAATTCCGAGGATTCATTGTCATGGTAAAATTGCTGAAGTGATCGATCAGTTTGCCTTGACAGATGCAGTTGCGCTTGATCCGCTTGAACCACCACCTGATGGTGACTTACCCTTAGCTTCAATAAAAAAACGTTTTGGCAAACGGTTTTGCTTGTTTGGCAATATTGAGCTCAGAGAACTTGAGCTGGCCAAGCCGGAGCAAATAGATGCTTTAGTCAAAAACGCCATGGATGATGCGAAGGGAGATAGTGGGTTTGTCCTTATGCCGACTGCAGCACCCATTAATGACGATTTGTCACCTGTTACAGAGCGAAATTATATTCAAATGATCGAAAGCGCGCATCGATACGGCAAATATGCATGAGGGCTGATTAATGAGAGAGAAATGCATGTCAGATATTAAAATACAGTTCCACCCCCTAAGCATGACCCTGTCCAGTCAAGATGGCCATCTTGTGAATATTAAAAACCATCAGATGATGATAGCAGGCAGCAGTTCACTGTGGCGCGTCAGGCTGAAAAGCGCTAAAAGCGAGATCGTCCTTGAACCTTCAAAACAAACACAATTTTGGGTGCATCAGAAGGACTCTAATACGACGATGCTGAATTGGGATACCGATCAGCTATCTGTTGTTGTTACTCTTAAATCGCAAGGCGGACGTGTTTGTTTTTATATTCACGTAATCTGCCATCATCCTGAGGATGCGATTGCTTCTGTCCAGTTCCCAATCATCAATTGCTTGCCAATTTCGGATGATGGCCATGAAGACAATCTGCTGTTACCATGGCAAAATGGCTGGATCATCAAAGATCCAGTTCACAACCTGCTTAAGCGAGACCAGCCAATGCCATTCTGGCTGGGACGTGGTGTGAACCAGTATGAAAATGAATATCCGGCACAACTGTCGTTTCAATTCACCGCATTGTATCACGAGCAGCGATACGGGCTTTATTTTGCAACTGAAGATGGTGATGCCCGAATAAAAACGATCCGATACCAACCGTCTCTTGAGCACAACATGATTTACAGTGTTATCCACTATCCGGAAAATATGCTGTCGACCCAAACCTATGAACAGCCCTATGCAGTTGTCATGGCTATGTTTCAAGGAGATTGGCAGATTCCGGCCACTCTGTACCACTCATGGGCTATCCGGCAGAAATGGTCACAAAAACTGCTTAGTGAACGCCCGCTGCCGAAACAACTCGATCATTTGGGTTTTTGGCGCATCAATCATATGAATTATTCATTAGGGATGAGAACTAAGGAATATTTCGACACAGCTCTCGTATTGCGCGATGCAGTTGCTGCCCCTCTCGGGTTGCATTGGTATGGCTGGAATATGGGTGAGCATGATGTCAACTACCCCGAATACATCAGTACGGAAAAACGAGAAGAAGGATGGCCTCGATGTCTTGCGATTTGGAATCAGCGCTTTGATAAGGCGGGAATCTTAAAAATACCATATGTAAATGCCAGGCTCTGGGATATCCATACAAAAAGCTGGCAAGATGACAATGCCCCGGAAGCTGCCTTGATAAATGAATCAGGTCAACTCTACATAGAACCCTGGAAAAACAATAATTTACGGCCTATGTGTCCATCGACTGACCTCTGGCAGCAAAAAGTGTTGGCGTTTTCTGTAGAAACGATGCAAGAGATGGGTTTTGACGGGCTCTATCTGGATCAAATAGCATCATTCAACGCAACTCTTTGCTTCAATGCTGAGCATCCGCATCCGCTGGGCGGCGGATCCTGGTGGAACGATTCTTACCACAAGATGATTGAGCGGCTGCGAGCAATAGTTGGTTCAGAAAAAATACTTACAACAGAATCCTGCTGCGAATGTTATCTAGACTGTTTTGACCTCTTTTTGATATTAGATACAAACATGCAGAGATCTGGATTCAATGCAGTCGCAGGTGGTGATAACTGTGAATCAGTGCCGTTGTTTAATATGATCTACGGCGGAAGAGCACTGAGTTATGGATCTATGTGCCGATTCAGCGATACCATTCAGGTTTTTTCGTTTAACCTGATTCGCAATATTCTCTGGGGGTTTATGCCGACCATTGAAGGCGGTGAACAATCAGAATTGGCTGCTGAAGATAGTGAGAAATACCTGACAGTCTTGCACCAAAGTGTTCAGTTTTATCTCAAATACAAGGAACTGCTCTGGCACAGTCGGTTAAAACACGTTTGTACCATCCAATGTGATATGATTATACTGCGGTTTCAAATCCGTCAGAATGGTTCTATTTATTACAAAAACTATCCAGGCGTCATCGCCGTAATCAGGGAAGACAATCTGACAGGTAAGGAAGTTTGGATTGGGTATAATTTTCTTGAACAGCCACAGACTGTTAAAGTTATGGGGGAAAATACTGTAATCGCAGCAAAGTCCTTTCTCGTAGTCGAAAAGTGAGTGGTGGAGTATGAATCAGCGAGAAAACATGATAAGAACGATTCGTTTCGAACGACCAGATTTTATACCCATGATGTTTCATATTAATGCCGCCTGCTGGCAGCACTATGACCAGAATCAGCTGTTTGATCTGATGGAAGCACACCCGTTTCTTTTTCCGGACTTCACACGGCCTCAGGGACATTACCGACCGGAATTTGCCAGAGTAGCCCGCAAGGATATGCCATATACAGATGATTTTGGCTGCGTGTGGCAGACTACAGATGACGGCATCACGGGAACCGTTATCGGGCACCCCCTTGCGGACTGGTCACAATACGAGGACTATCGCTTTCCGGAACCGGAAACCTGCAGCGGCATCGGACCGATAGACTGGTCGAAGATCAAGCAGCAGGTCAAGCGTGCCAAGTCTGAAGGCCGGTTCACCAGTGGCGGGCTGCGCCATGGACATACTTTCCTGCAGTTGAGTGATTTGCGCGGCTATCAGAATTTACTGTATGACATGGCTGATGATGAACCCTGCCTATGGGATCTGATCGAGCGGCTGGAAGCATTTAACAGCAGCATCATCAGGCATTATGTTGCGCTGGAAGTTGATATGGTCGCATATCCCGAAGATTTGGGCATGCAAAACGGGCCGATGCTATCGCCGGATTATTTCCGGAAATATATTAAACCCAGCTATCAACGCCTGATGAAGCCGGCGCGCGACAGCGGTCTGATCGTCCACATGCACTCAGACGGGCATTTGCATGATTTGATCGATGACCTTATCGAAGGTGGCGTCGAAGTGATCAATCTACAGGATCTGGTCAATGGTATTGATTGGATTACCGATCGCTTTGCCGGCAAAACGTGTGTAGATCTGGATATCGACCGACAGATGATTACCCCATTCGGAACGCCACAACAGGTTGATGACCTGGTGCGCACCGAAGTCACCAGGATTGGCCGCAAGGAAGGTGGTCTGATGATGACCTATGGCTTATACCCTGGCACGCCTATAGCCAATGTCAAAGCCATGATGGATGCTATGGAGCGCTATGCGTTCTATTATTCATAATCAGGCGATCAGATGCGGTATTGACCTGGATTGATGCCTTCGATTTTGTGAAAGGCACGCCTGAATGTCTTAACATTTGTATAGCCTGTACGTTCAGCCAGCTCGTTGATTGTCAGCTGCCCGTGGCTCATAAGGTCTTTGGCTTTCTGGATGCGTACAGAGTTGATGTAGTCCAGCAGGCCTTGTCCTGTCTCCATTTTAAAAATCTTAGAGACATATTTCGCACTCAGACCCACTTCATCGGCGATCGTCACCAGACTCAGGTTGACATCTGAGAAGTTTTTGTCGACGATCGCACGGATACGTACGGAAACGGCGTCTCGAACCAGATCTTTATCAGAGTCATAACAGACAGATTGAATCAGATTTGACGTCGCTTCCCTGAGTGCGACCAGGTTCTGGCTGCTGATCACCTTATCAATAAGGCTGTTCACCGTCGGATTGAGTTCATTGCATTGATTTCTTTGCAAGAGATTGACCAGAGAGAAAATGTGATATTGCTGGATCCGGAAGGGTTTTGTTGACCGACCCATTAATGCGAACAGTTTATTTGTAATGTCGTGTGCATCTGCAATATTCTTCCGGGCGACTGCCTCAGTAATCAGTGAAATATATTCGTCATACTGCAGGAAGATGGGGTCAAAGCTATAGCCCAGGCTGTTAAGGCGCATAACCCTTTTTTCATTTGAGGCATATTGATAGGCATAGGCTGTGACGACATCGCGGTAGACAACCGCGAGGTGATCAATATCATAAACCGGCGTGCCGACGATACAGTAAAGCTTCAGCTTGAAATTATTCTCAAAGAAGGTACAGAGAAAGTTGAGTTTCTCTTCTATAGTCCCGTCAAAATCTGAATATTCGTTATCTTTCAAGGCAAAAATGCAGATGACGGCATTATTATCATCAGTTTTGTAATACTCATAGGCATTATCGAGCAATTCGCCCAGAACATTTGTAATCAGGAAGGGTAAGAGGTTTTTGCTGCTGTCTTTTTCGGCGATCAGATTTTCTTGTGGATTTGCCATAAAAATGGATACAGGCAACAATATTTTATTGGAAAAGTCAAGGCGCAATGTTTCCATCATGTCGTCATCTGACAGAAACTTTTTACCTCCTTTCAGGAGTGTGTTGAGGTAATTGTCACGCAGCAGATGCTGCTGCTTGGCGAAGTCACTGGTCAGTGAATCATTCGTATTGTAAAGCTGCAGCAACTGGTTATAGATAACATCAAATTCATTTTTATCTTTTTTCGCAGCATCTTTCTTAGACACATCCGCAGGCGCATCTTTTGTTATCAGATTGATCGTATTCTTGATCGGCATATAATTTTTATTCAGCAGGTAGAATAATGTGAAGATGCCGATAACTGTCGTGATGATGAGCACAATGGCCGCAAAAATCATGCTGGAATTACTGCTGCTCCAGAACTGGCTTTTAGGTGTAAGGATGGCATATGTAAACGCGCCGATCTCAGAGTTCAAAGATGAAAAGACATACTCGATACCACTAAGAACAACCGAGTCATATTCGGATGCCGACCGGTCCAGGTCAATCGCCTGACCTGTCAGTTTTTCTCCATAACTCATGATAATCGTACCGGACTGATCCAGGATCACAGCAGCTGAACCTTCGTGGATCGGCAATCTCGGTTTCAGATCATCAAGCTGTACGGATATGAAAAGGCTTGTATCGTGGCTGGCATTCAGCAGTGTCGGAACATTCGAGGTACAGTAGACAATGGACTGTTCGCCGTAGGCATCATATGCGAGAATCTTTGAATAGTGAAAACCGGAGAACCTTATGGGTAAAGTCAGGGCTTCTCGCCAGGCATCCAGACTGATGTCGGCATATTTATAATGTATGATAGCATTGTGCAATAGAGCAAGTTCCTGAGCTGTTGTCGTCGATACACAGTAATCCAGTGCAGGGATATAGATCAAGATATCCGTGGCCGTCGTTGATACACGATAATTATAGATCAGGCTGATCAGATCTTGCTGTTTTTCGACAATGTCCTGCTCATTATTGCTGATCGATGTAAAGTTTTTGAACCGGCTGTCAATCATGATGGAAGTCGTGATCTGATTTGCGTTCTGCAGTTTTTCGTCCAAAGACTCTTTAATCGTATCCAAAGCAACCCTGTCGGCAGATATGATCTGATTTCTGATCAGGGCATGTGCATTAGCAAAAATGACCAGCGAAGCAACCATGGGAAGGGTCAGGATGATGACATAGGAGAGCCCCCATGATCTAAAGACGCTTCTTTTGCCATGATCAGGCTTTTTCCTTCGTATCTTAGGCAGCCAGACTCGAAACACAAAAAGAATCCTTTCATGCAGTTGATTAAACAGGCCTTTGCGATCTAAAGAGGAAGGCGTTTTCTGTTCATTATATCATATTTCACCCAGCCAATTTCGATCGATAATTGCTGATATGCTTCAAAGCAGTCCCATTGATCAGCACATAAATCAGCCCTTAGATCGGCTTCTGGTCAATCGTCTGATTTCCTCATCAATTGATCCCAGATCCAAAGGATACTGGCCAAATTGCTTCGCAGTGTTTACGAGTGCAAAAATATTGGCATCAGGAGTGTCCCTGCCGCATTGGTCGCCGGTTGAGAGAATGAATCCGCCGTTTATGCCGGCATCCCTGATGGCGGTCAAGGCAGCCAGTTTGACATCATCTTGACTGCCGAACAGCATGACTGCTGTTGTGTGCAGGTTTCCCTGCAGCGACAGCTTGTCGCCAAAACGCTTTTTGATGTCGGCCAGGTCGCAGTCGCCCATGGGCGGTGTTTCCAACGGATTCACCGAATCCAGGTCTGTCTCGTGATAGCAGGTTTCGACGAGGTATTGCTCTTTGCCGCAAGAATGGATGCACGACAATACGCCAGCTTCTTTGCACATCCTGGTGATCTTTTTGATGGTCGGTAAAGACATCTCGCGCCAGAGGTCAGGTGAGGCCATGGTCAGGGATCCGCTGCCGCCGGTCTGGATCACCTCGGTGCCGGCATCGATGGCATAACGGGTTTTTTGCACGGCGTACCGGTCAGCCAGGTCAACCAGCTCATCGAATAAATCACGGTGGTCATAGTAAGCATAGGTTGCAGCTTCCAGATTCCCTTCAAAGAGCCCTGCAAATTGCTGAAAGCCAGGTGCGGAGACACCGGTGATCATGATGCCCAGGTCGCCCAGTTCTTTTTTCTGGATATTCATATAGGCAGGATCAAAGCCAACGACTTCTGGAAAAAGGTATTTGATTTTGGGAAAGTCGCTTTTGAAGTCCTTGATCAATTTTTCCGTATCGGTAGGCGGATCACCGCGCATATACGTTGTGACCCGCGTCAGATCGCCAGCCGGAGTGGCAAGTGTCTTTCTCACCAGCCAGCGGTCCGGTTTTTTGTCGATGATTTCCTGGGAGTCCGTTATCTG
>JAWSUP010000033.1:0-2242 GCA_033549405.1 Bacillota bacterium
GATTTCTGGCCGTTCGCCTGACCGGCAGAACCGCCACTTTTTTGCTCGCCCCCTTGATGCTGTTTTTACGCAGTTCGACCGCTTTTTTCACCAATCTCTATGATCTGATCAAAACGACCGGTATCCAGCCGCGTGCATGGGGCGCCATCCTGGATGCGCTGGTGAGCCGGTCCTCATTTATCGGGAACACGCCCAGGGACGAATGGGGGCTCTGGGGAGTCAATGTCTATGCCAACCAACGTCATCTGCTCTCTGGGCTATCGCTTCTGCTCATTGTCTTGCTGCTTCTGTTGCCCGATCTGCAGGCAGGCACTGGTGTTTCCATCCGGCAAAGGTGGTTTCGTGCCGAGGGCTGGCTGATCCGGGATCCGAAGGACCGGCGCCGATTCTATTTGGCTGCAGCTATCTGTGCTCTGCTGCCTTACTGGCATGGCTCCGCGCTGATCTCGCTGCTGCTGGTTTTATTGCCGATATCGCTTCTGGCTGTCAACCGGCTGGGATTTCTCCTGGTCGCCGCAAGCGCTTTTCTGTCTGCACTTCTCCAGTCCTGGATTTTCAGCGGACAAGCGACGCGCGTCATCCAGCCATCGCTCTTCTTTGGTTTCATCGCCTCTGACCGCAGTCCGGTCGGGGCACTGGCCTATCTGCTCCTGATGACCGGGATCGCACTGCCGCTTCTGGCTGTCGCTTTCTGGCTGCCCGGACGGCGACGTAAAATATTGATCGTCAGCTTCATGATCCCGCTTGTTTTTGCGTTCACTATTTCATTGACGCCTGATGTCACTGTCAATCACAAATTTATCATGACCGCCCTGGCCCTGGCCAATATTTATCTGGCTGATCTGCTGGTCAGGCTCTGGACAGGATTCAGACGATCCCGAAGACTGCACACACCAGGTACCGACAATGGCACGACAGAGACGACCACTGGTCGATCTCGTCTTCCTTCCCGCATCCTGGCCATCGTGCTCGCGTTTCTGCTCATGGCAACCGGGCTGCATGAATGCCGGATCGTACGCAATATCAACCAGAACAGTGTCAGCATCGATCTGGATTCACCCCTGGTCCTTTGGATCAGGGCAAACACAAGACCGCATGACATCTTTGTCAGCGCCCCATACCACTATAATGCGTTTTTTCTGTCCGGACGCGCCATCTGGTTTGGCCATTCCTATTATGCCTGGTCTGCCGGCCATGATACTACACAACGCTTCGAACTGTTGCGTCAGCTGCTGGCTGGAGAAAACGGCGATCTGCCAGCTGTTCGGGAGCTGATCCAGGCAGAGCAGCTCGATTACCTGATCATCGATGACACCCTGCGTGCTATTGACGACCTGGCTGTTGACGAAACATTCTTCAGTGATCACTTCCGAATAGCAGTGTCCTTTCCATCTCTGGGAAACATGAAAATCTATGATCTGAACAGCAGTCCCTGAGTGACTGAGTAGGTGCAGGCAGGAGGCGATGATCACGGACAGACCACATGGAAATATAGCGGAAGATGGACGACAGGTGCTTGAGGACCGCCAGCTGCTCAAGCAGTTTTTAAGCAACGGAGCCTGCGACCAGCCTCTATACACGACTGAGCTTTCGACTGATCTGGATGGCAATGAGCTGCACCTGTTGGGTTATTTCTTCCATGGCGGAATAAAAACATTCGACAGGATACTGGCCGAGGAAAAGCCACATTATATGGCACGACCTTTTCCTTCTATCTATTATGTCATTGACAGGATCCATCAAGCCGGCGGTCTGGCAGTGTTGGCCCACCCCGATCTGTATGGCTGGTGCTCCGGCAAATCTGTCGTCGCCAACCGGCTACTGGAAGGGCTGATCCGGCTCCGGGAAGCCGGCCTGGATGGCGTCGAAGCATACCATGGCGAAGCGACTCTGGCGAGGCAGGCTGAAGTGGCAGCTGCAGGAAAAGCGCTCGGTCTGGTCCTGACCACCGGCAGCGACACCCATGGCGCCAATAGAAAAGAGTGGCTCGTAGTCGGCGCTTTGCTTAGCCAGACGGACGAACAGGGTCAATTGCGCTACCTGATCTGCCGAAGACGCAGTCCGGGCCGACATGCAGGCCTGTGGGAACTGCCGGGGGGCAAAGTCGAATCAGGCGAATCGATTGCTGACGCGCTGAGCCGCGAACTGGAGGAGGAACTTGCTGTTACGGCACAGATCGGCCCTCTGTTGCATGTGCTCTGGTATGATTATCCCGGAGAACGGGTCATCCTGGCCGTCCTAG
>JAWSUP010000033.1:2252-18166 GCA_033549405.1 Bacillota bacterium
CGGTTTGATACCGTAAAATTAGCAGAAAACGCCCATGACCGCTTCATGTTCGTGACCGTCGAAGAAGCTCTCCAGCAGGCACTCCTGCCTGCCGATGTCGTTTTGTTTGAGCATCTGGGAAAGTTGCATGGTTGATTCGACACAGAACAGAAAAAATCGGCACAGCCGGTAGTCGTTACCATACTATGCCGAAATATTTCCGGAAGAAAGACCAATTTATTTTCTAATCAACACCATTTGTGGTTATAGAAATCGCCTTACGACTACGGTGTAGGAATCGGTGTCGCCGGAGCCGCATCTGTCGGTGCCGCTGTCGTCGGAGCCGCATCTGTCGGTGCCGCTGTCGTCGGTGTCGGTGTTACCGGCACTGTCGTCGGCGTTGGCACTGGTGTTACCGTCGGGATCGGCGTGGCTGAAGGGATTGGTGTCGGTGTCGGGGATGGTCCGACTTCATAGATACCCTGGATCGGCCGATAGCGACTGGTAGCCAGGACCTCGCGCTTGATCACCTTGCCGTCCTTAGTCCAAACTTTGTAGGAAGTGGCCAATTGACCGATGTGCTCTTCACGAATAACCACTACTTCGCCAGGCTTCAGGTCTGGATTGTAGTTTTCGACAGGTGCTTTGACTTCGATATACCCGTCGTGAGTTGATGTGATGCTGATGGTGACACCTTTCTCCAGTGGGCGGCCATAAACCTGAAAAACAACGGTCGGATTTTTGAACCAGGCTACAATGGCAACTGGATAATCTGTATTGTTGCGGAACTTGAAGTCAGCCCCGCCCCAGTTGACGGTTGCGTCCTGACCGATCGGCACATAGGTGCTGGGCCATGAATGGGGGTAACGTTCGACAATCTCAAGATCAGCCTTGGCGACTGCGTGATAAAGCGTCGTGTTCGGCTGGCAAATGCCACCGCCAACGATATCATCTTCCAGGATACCATTGATAATGCCGCCTGCAGGTTTATAACCGCGGGCCGATGTCCGTTCTCCAACATACCCGTTAAAAGAAAAGGTTTCTCCCGGATTAAGGACCATACCATTAATCGCCTTACAGATCAGGCGTATGTTTTCGTTTCGATTTGCATTCGCAGATGCGGTGGTACGCGCTTCTGACACCTTGCCGAGGTTAGCGCTCATCTCTTCAGCAGTCTTGCCTGCCCACAAAACCTCACCCTGGATGGATACTGTATCCCCCAGCATTCCAGTCTGCAGCTTTTTAATGATCAGGTCGAGGCAAGCATTCTGATCCATCTGGAAACCAGGCGTTCGCTCGCTGAAGGTAAATTTTTTGCTGTCTGTGTCAAATCCAGTCGCCAGGGCGCCAACCGGTTCAATCGAAACGGTTTCGGCAACGGCGGCCAGCTGTTCGCGGATCAGGTTTTCATCCCAGGAATGAGTTAAATCGAGATGCAGGGGTTCATCTTTCAGTTTCTGTATGGCGGCATACCGCTCCAGAATCTGATCTTTTTCACTTTGCGCAGTGCTTGTTCGACCAGCTTTCCATGCTTGCTCAAACACTTCCAGCCAGTCTGATGTGTAACCGATATCGGCAGCAGTCAACTCCCAGACCTTGTCGCCTTGCTTCAGGCGTAAAACTACTGTTTGCGCCAGGTCTGATTGTTTCGCAGCAAATTTGTCCCACGCATCGGTAAAGGACAGGCCCGACAGGTCCATGTCATCAATCCAGATTCCGTCATAAAAAACAGCCTGTTTCACCTCATCACGTATACGCAGCCATTCGGGATCCTCTGTCGTCGTCTGCGAAGGTTCTGTCGTTCCTGTGTTGGTTGTTGTGCCAGTGTTGGTTGTATTAGCTGTATCTATTGGTGGCCGGTTCAGATCAAGCCGGCTCCAGGCATAATAGCCGCCGACGCTGAGCATCAACACTGCTAATAAGATAATCGGAACTATCCAGACATGATTTTTTCCGCTTTGTGATGTATTCATTTTGACCATTCAGTTATCACCTTTCAACTCTCTACCTTTTATCTGTTAACTTGTCAGGGTATGATACGCCGAATCGATATGATCGGATTGCGGCTGAAATTTACGGTCGATAATCGGACCTTTCCTGCAGTGTAAGAGGCATCAACATATTGACCGCCGCCGATATAGATGCCGACATGGTCACATACACCATAGGGCGAGCTCCAGTCAAAACAGATTATATCACCGATCTCGATGTTGCTGCTGGACACTTTGGTTCCAGCGAATGCCTGATCCTTGGCGCTGCGCGGCAGCGTGATGTTGAATAAGGTCTTGTAGATATACGATGTAAGACCGGAACAGTCAAATCCACTTGGTGAGGAGCCGCCATAAACATATTTGACACCAATGAACGATTTGGCAAGGTCAACGATCTCCTGTTTCTGGGCTGTCGTCAAACCGGACGAAGTGTCGGCAGGCGCTTCGGTAGGTTTCGGGGTTGCAGCTGCTGTTGGCTTTGCAGTTGGCTGCGGTGTTGTGGTTGCCGTCGGTTTCGGGGTTACAGTCGGTTTCGGTGTCGGGGTGGCTGTCGGTTTCGGTTTGTATATAACCTCGGTCGAAATCAGGGAATTATAGATATAACCGGTCTTGCCGCTTTCAGTCAACACCTGTGACCAGTAGTCACCGATGCCAGTGCGGGTCAGTCTGTCACCCATGGTCACTGTCTGCAGGATATCACTATCCGTGCTTGGGCTGACGCGGATATTAGCCACAAATGATTTGACATAGGTACGGGTGTCGTCCGGTGTGAAGTCGTTGACAGAACGTGGTTCTTGAATAACTCCATCGCTGTCCGTCTCGGGCGGTACCGGTGTCACAGTCGGTATAGGTGTCAGTGAAGGCGTCGGCTCTGGCGTAATGGATGGCTCAGGGGTTACTGTGGGTGTAGCTGCAGGCGTGGCTGTGACTTCGTTCGCTGCAGTGCCTGCTGGTGGAACTGCCTCCTGATACCAGTAGTCCCAGTACCCGCCACGATTCATTTCCAGATAGTTTGCCATATCCGGTTCTGTGAAATCAGAAAATATCGGTTGTTGTAAGGTTTTGGTTTCTGTCGTCTCTGCTGAGTAAGGTGTTTGCTGTATCATTGATTCAGGTGAACCAGGACCTAGTGTCAGATATACCACAAGCGTTGTTAATACGAGTACAACCGCAAGTGCGGGCAGGATCCGGGAAGCATTGGAAACGATCTGAACCAGACGCTCTTTGATGGGTTTTGTACGTTTAACCTCATTTATCTTTTCAGACAGGAAGGCTACGGTAACGCCAAACAGACGTTTCGCATTAATCAGCAGAACCCTAAAATCCGGCGCTTTAATCGCGCCTGTTGGTTTTTGCTCAGTATTTCGTATCCTTCGCTTCATGCCTTCTCCCTGTCACATTTCAAACAGCACATAAGGGTTAGTTTTATGCAGACTATTCCGCGATCCGGAAATGAGCCTACCCCCGTTGCTTATTATACATGAAACAGAGAAAACAAGAAACAGGCAATCAAAAAGATGGCGATGCAGCGCACGCCACCTTTCTGATCAAGTTTGTTTTCGCATAGCCTTATCAGCCTATATCTATTTTGCGAACTACTTGCTTATCTGGCTCGCGCTTGGGCAATTCGAGCATCAGGACGCCATTATCCATTTTAGCTTTGATATTGTCTGCGTCGATATTCTCGATGTTGAAGCTGCGCGTCATAGAGCAACAACGGCGCTCACGGCGCAGGTACTGTGTTTCATTTACTTCCTTCGTTTCATCTTGATTGACTGAAATGGTCAGCAAGTCATGATCTGTTTCAATATTGATCTGTTCCTTACTGACTCCGGGCAATTCAGCCTCCAGCAGGTAAGTATTGTCATTTTCCTTGATGTCGACCCGCATGAAACTGCTGCGATTGTAGTACGACGGGAAGATCGCATCATTAAAAAAGTTTTCGAAAATCCGGTCGATATCCCATGTACGATCATTATTGGTATTCGTTGTCTGCAGCTGGTTCCTTCTCCGATCAAATGGTATGAGTCCAAACATAAGCGGCACCTCCTTGATTTGACTTTGTTTGACTTTTACAATTATTATTATAATAGCAGTCGAAAGACAATCAAGAAACGCAGCGTGAAAAAATTGTTACAAAATTGTAAACGAAAGAACAGTCATCATTATTATTTGTTTGCTAAATTTTTTATACCTTTTATAAATGGAACATTCGATACGCTCTATAATATATTAAAGATCATATTTATCAAAGATCGCGCTGCATCACAGCATCATCCATGACGTATCCCCCGCCGATATCGGTTATAATTGATCTTGTTTTATGAAACATCATTTTCTTATATGCCTCTATCGACTGCGAGTTATTTTTATTAACCGTCAGCCAGATCATTTTCAGCTGATTGTTCTGGCAGCACTGCACCAGATGGTCCACGAGGATGCGTGCGAGACCACGTCCACGACAGGATTTGCTGACATACAGTTTGCTCAGAAAACAGGCTTCATCGCCGAAATCGAAACGATAAGCCATGTAGGCGGCAGGCTTGCCATCCTGCTCCAGCCAAATATAGGTATAACCCTGCTGTGTCACATCCTGCAGAATCCGCTGCGGGCTCTGGAAGTTCTCCAACATATATTCGACCTGCCCGGAACCGATAATCGGCGTATAGTGTTCTGTCCAGATCACGCGGGCCAGGTCTGCGATCAGACGGGCGTCTTCTGTTGTTTTGACAGTATGCATGTGCTGCTTTGCTGACATGTTTGACTTTCCTTTACGATAAAAATTTGTACAACACCGATTGTAAACGCCACATCGCATTCTGTCTATTGGTCAGGCATTGTCAAAATCAACTTTACCGCAAGATCAGATATTGCCTAATATGACCGTTTCAAGATGTCTTCCTGCTATCTGGGCCAGTTGGCGTAGTCGTTCGACTGTAATAGGCTTTGGTTCGCTCATCAGATAATCCGGGTGATAGCGTGTCAGGTGAAGGATAATCGTCGGGTCTATCGTCGCAATCCATGAAGCCAGGGCATCCAGATCCGATTCCGCATCGTTCATACCGGGGATCAACAAAGTTGTTATTTCAACATGGCAGCGCCGAGCCGCCAGGCGGATCGTTTCGAGCACAGGTTCGCGTTTTCCGTGACAGATTTGCTGGTAAAAGGATGACTGCCATGATTTCAAATCGATATTCATGGCGTCGATCCAAGGCAGCAGAGCGTCCAGGGGCTCCGGATTGATCGATCCGTTGGTTACGAGCACATTCTTCAGGCCTTCCTTGCGTGCCAGCCTGGCGCAATCCATGACATACTCGTAATTAATGAACGGTTCATTATATGTGAATGCCAGGCCGATATTGCCGGAGCGACGTTCCTGAACAGCCCGGGACACCAGATCTTCTGGCAATATCAAGTGCCAGGGGGCATTTTTCTGAGATATTGACCAGTTCTGACAGAAATCGCATTTGAAATTGCAGCCAAATGAACCGACCGAGAGGATTCGGCTGCCTCTGAAAAAACCGTGCAGAGGCTTCTTCTCAATGGGATCAAGGGCCAAAGATGTGATCTTGCCATAGGCAGTGGCAATCAGCCGGCCGTTTCTGTTAACGCGGACACGACAGATTCCGGCCTGGCCTTCAGCAATGAGGCAGTAATGCGGACACAACAGGCAGGCAACCCGACCCTGGTCGGCCGGTTGCCAATAATCTGCTTCACGCTCGCTGAATCTTGTATTGTCATGATCGGCAAGCAATCAAACCGGCCTCCATCAAGTATAGCGGGTCACGCGAAATCGTTCGATGTCATATGGATCATCTGGTCGGATCCCGGCTTTGCGGCAGGCGATGGCCAGTTGTTCTTCTACAGTGTCCACACCATCGAGGTCGGGCAGGAGCAAACCGGTCAGGTGGCCACTGCGGACAATGACACCATAAATGCCAGGATCCAGATCAGTCCGCGAAGTGACCGGAACCGGTGTTCCCAGGACATCGACGCTGATCGTTAATTCCTGCAGTTCATCTGTAGTCACAGAGTTGAATCTCGGATCGCGCGTTGCGGCGCTGATGGCATTCTGGATGATCTCAGCAACGATCGATTCCGTTGTCGGCGCAGTTGTACCGATGCAACCGCGCAGCTCTCCGTGCTTTTTTAACGATACAAAGACACCTGCCTGGTCAAGCAGCCATGGTTCACGGTCGGTCAGGTCACGAAAATAATCCGGTTGTGGAACCTTGTTGCGTTTTATTTTCTGACTAAGTGTTTCGCGTACAATCTGAACAGGTGCTGATTCTGTCTGCATATGCGCAATAACTGCTTTTTGCTGGTGAACCATGGCTACCTGCAACGGATCAACAAGGGGTTTCAGCCCGGCCGGGTCCTCATTCATTTCAGCGACGCAATAACCTATGCCATAAGGGGCTTCGTAACTGAGCACAGAACTCCGGATGGCCAGGTCACTGTATGCACCGCACAACATGACAATCGAACGATAGCCGCATTCCGCTGCCCTCTGTCTGAGCTGCGGATTGATAGACAAAATTGCCGTGCGATCGCTCTGATCCAGCGCGCTGACCAGCAAACGATCGTATTCAGCCCCTTCCGGACACGATCCGTAAGGACTCTCGGCATTGGCCTTGTGCGACTGGTCACCGCTGGCGACAATGATAATACGCCGTCCCAGTGCTTCGGCTGTTAACCGGATTTGCCTGCCGACGGCATACAGATCTGGTATCGGCAGAGCGGCGCTGGCCATGACGACCAGTTGAAAAGTTGCCGTCTGGCTCAAAAAATACAAAGGGACGATCGCGCCATGGTCAAGGGCGCAATCCATGTTGAAGCGGCTGAGCTGATTGGCGTTCAAACTCCCGGCATTTATGTTGATCGACTTGCAGTCTTGAAGAAAACGTTCCTGGAATTGCTGGTCCTGCTGAAGCGTCAGATTGATTTCAGGCGCTCCGAAAGCGGCCAGGTTGCCGCAGAGATCGGTATCATCATAGATAAAAAGGTAGTCACTGAAAAGCGGCGCGTGGGGCGTAATCAACACAACTGTATCCGGTTTGAGTGCAGCCAGCCTGGACGACAATAGTTTCATCGCCTGAATCGTCTGCGCTGCCTTCATTTGGCTGCTGTTAACTCCAGGCACGATGACCGGCGGGTGCGGCATGATATATCCAGCCAATAGACTTACCTGAGACATGCACATCATCTCCTGTCTGTACGATAAGAGCGGTTTTCTGGCAAATGCATCAGATCAAGATATCCATATTATACGCGCTCGCAGTTGATTTGTCTCCTATTCCAGCACTTGACAGGCAACTGTATTATCCTTATAATACAGTTGCCTGGACAATCAAGCGGAGGAGAACATGAAATCACTTTTTACTGGCATACAGTTCAATGATCAGGATCCGATCTACCTGCAACTGGTTGTTTTTTTTAAAACCAAAATAGCTGCAGGGCTGTTGCTTAACGGTGATGAAGTGCCTTCCAGGCGAGCTTTTGCAGCACTCTTGGGCATTAATCCCATGACCGTCCAAAAAGCGTATCGCCTGATGGAAGATGAAGGTTTTCTGGCGACAAGCGCCAATTCAGGCAGTTTTATCACTCTGGATGACGTAAAGGCTGCACAGATCAAGTCAGAGCTCTGTAAGGGACAAGTTGACGCTTTTATTCGGACGATGCAAGCCATGCAAATGGATTTTAAATCTGTGATCGACCTGATCAGTACATTCTGGGATCAGCAGCTGGAGGGAAAAACAAATGTCACGAAGTAAACAACTGTATTACTTGATCAATCACGAGTGGTCAATGATTATGAAGCCAATTCTTCTGATCAGCACCACGCTTATGGTTCTCAATCTGATCTTGTGCCTGATCGGCCTGCCCCGGACAGACATGGGTCTGCAAACACAGCCCGTACCTCTGCGCTTTGAACAATTGCTGCTGGCCGGTGGTGTCCCGTATGTTCATCTGTTTGCGCTGGCTTCAGGTTTAACTGTCATTGCGGTCGGCTGGTACAGAATGTTTGTCCCGACCGGCAGCATCTATCGGCTCTTTCGTCTGCCAATCGGGATCAGGCTGGTCTTCTCAGTCCGTATACTGGCCGGCACCGCGGCCCTCCTGTTCATTCAGGCTGCCCAACTGCTGTCTGCCGTTCTGGCTTACTTTCTGGTCTATCGCTCGAATCAAAGGATCGAAATCCTTGACCAGGGGCTTTATCTGGCTTTCAGGCGTTCTGCCTGGCTGCGTCTCCTTCTACCGATGCATCTGCCAGACGCGACTCTGGTCATCCTGATCGGCTTGATATTGATATGTATCGTCCTGACTGTCATTCACTGTGTGCAGCGAACCAGCGGCCGGTATCTGAGTGCAGCCATTTGCATCGGTCTGGTTGTCGTGTCCGGATTGGCCGTGCAGTTCGGGTACAACGGCCTGGACAGCTATCGAACCACCGCTGGACAGCTGCTTTGCCAGCTGCCGCTGCTGCTTTGCATTGCTTTTATTATCTTTTTAAACCAGCGCTGGTTGCAGCGCCGCGAGTTCGCCTGAAATGAGGGTTATTATGTTTTTGAATAAGCATCTTTTTTTACTGACTTTGCTTGTGATCAGCCTGTCCCTCTGGTTGTCGGCTACTGCTGTGCTGCGTAACGGAACAGATCTGAGCCTACTGACTATCCGGGAGGATGGCGATGCTTCTCTGCTTTCGTCCATCGTGATGACTGGCGATATGACAGACCCAAATCAGATGGATGCCTCTTTTGTTCAGCGGTTCACTGTCGGCGGCCAGCCATTCGGTGTCCTTTCAACCGTCCAGGAACCGTTGTCTGTCCGTCAGCTGGCCTACCTCGATCGTAACGATCACAGCAATGGACTAAGCAGTTTCCGGGGCAATCTGCATACCTATCGGCTTGTGTCCGGAAACATGATGATCCGCGGCCAAAGCGACATTCTGACAATCGAGCGTTATGGGCATGACTACCAGGCACATACCGTCGTCCAGTTACCTGTAACCGCCAGGATTCCCGGCAGAGCATACAACGCCTGGGAGGTCAGCGACAGCCTGGTGACATCGCCTTTTGCCGAAATAGATGGCCTGACTTATCTGATCATTCCGGCTGACAGCCGTGTCAGAGGAACGAGCACATTATTCAGGATTGAGAGCTGGAGTAAATGGCCCGGTGACCGTGATATCGAGACAGTCCTGGCCAATGCAGACAACGTCTACACCGCTCTGGCCGATATTCCACTGAACGAAGGCATGAATCTTTGCGGACTCTATGCTTACGGCCAGGAACTGATTCTTATCGCCAGTGAAAGTGTAACTTCCTATGAGAATGGCAGAGCCGTCGAGGAAGGCCGATTCTTACTCATCAACAGATATTCTCTGGATGGCCGATTGCTGCACCAAGATCGTTTTGCCGCTGATTTCTATCGGATCCAGGATGCATGTCTGGCTGGAGATACGCTAACACTGGTGACAAACGGGCAATCTTTGTCCGCGCACGTCTTCACGCTGGGAAGCAGGACAATTCGTTGGGGTCAGGTCGATTTGCAATATGACAACAATGTCATGATGCTCGGGCACCTGCCTTTCAGTTTTCGCCTGGTGGGGGGCAAACTGTACCAGGCAGCAACGATTATCCAGAATCCCGTTGTCAGAGAAGACGAATGGTCTGCCTCATATGCCGATGGAACAATTATGGAAAGCCATTCAAACTGGGGTGTACGCGTACAGCGCCAGGCAATTCTGACCGCTGTCTATGAGGCGGATGGGACTTGCCTGTATCGAGGCTATCACGATCCGGGACTTAACCAGGATCTTGCCTACAAACGAAGTCCGGCCTGGCATCCGGCCAATTCAGAAAGCCTGAGCGAACGTAATATCATCCGGATTGACATCAGTCCCGCTACACCTGATAATCGCTGAAACGAGGAAACACACATGATCGACGTCTATTTCGCCTGTAAATATTACCAAAAGACCATGGCACTCGAGCAGGTGCGCCTGACGGTCAGCCCGGGAGAAATTGTCGGCCTGTTCGGTGAGAATGGCTCCGGCAAGACGACTCTGCTTAAGGCTATGGCAGGTCTCATCAGGCTAACTTATGGATCGGTTCGTGTCGATGGTCTTGATCCGCGTTTCCATAACAGTATCAGCTATTGCTCGGATAAGGGCACTTATTTCCCGCAAATGACAGCCATGGAGCACAGGGATTTCCTATCTGCCATGGAACCATCTTTTGACAGCAAGCGATTCAGTCAGCTGATCGACTATTTCCAGTTGACACCCGGGTTGCCTGTCAAAACTTTCTCAGCCGGCCAGCAGGCGAAGCTCGAACTCTGCTGTTGTCTGAGCATCAAGGCAGACTGGTACTTGATTGATGAACCATTTTTGGGTAAAGACTTCCTGGCTCGCCGCGATTTCATCAAGCTGATGTCCGGCTTATTGCCCGAAACAGCAGGAGTCGTGATGGCGACGCATCTGGCTGGTGAAATCGAACCGCTGATCAGTCGTGCGGTCGTCATGCAGAAAGGCCGGATCATCGCCGATCAGCCTGTCGACGCGTTGCAGGACACCGGTGAAAAACTTGTTCCATTCCTCCATCGCACCTGCGGATATGATGAATCAGGGGCGCTGGCACTGCTGCAGAAAATCTGGGAATAACTGTGTGATTCAATTTCAACCATGTTTGCTGCTTCTCTGCCGCCATACCTCATAGAGCAGAACCGTTGCGGCGCAGGATACATTCAGTGAGGTTGCGGCGCCTGACGGGTTCATCGGGATGGTCGCCAGGGTTGTGCACTGTTCACGCAGCCAGCGGCTCATGCCGTCTGCTTCATTGCCGATGATCAGCAAGGTCGGATCTGTAAGGTCGACCTGGTTGATTGGCTGTTCCTGATGCGCTGTTGTGCCAACAATCTGCAGCGACGGATACATTTGCCTGTGCTCATCGATCCAGGACTGAAGGGATCCGTTATCGGCCAGATAAATAATCGGCAGACGAAACAGGGACCCCATGCTGGCGGCGACAACCTCCGGATCGTACCGGTCGACACCATGACCGGTCAACAACAGGCGGTCGACACCAAGCGCATCGCAAGAACGGATCATGGTTCCCAGATTACCTTTGTTGGACGGACGGTCAAAAAGAACCGCCAACAACCCCTCGTGGTCCGACTGCTTATTCGCAGCGGTCCATTGATCATCACGCATCCGGATCAATGCGCACAGTTCTGAGGCATCGGTCTTACTGCTCAGCTGCGACATCAATGAGCCGGACAGGGCGTAATTGACTTGGGTTGGAACAGTTTCCAACAGGTTTCTAGCCCAATCAGACAGATGAAATTCAAACGAGAAGATAAAAGAATCGATCGTCCAGCCATTGTGGATCGCTTCGTTCAAATTGCGGACACCTTCCACGAAAAACTGCCTGTAACGGTAGCGCTTGTTCCTGTTGCTTTTCAGCACTTCAAACTTTTGCCAGGTGGCATTTTTGCTTACGATACGCTGTGTTTTCATTAAAAAATGACTAAGCACCTTTCTTTTCAGGGGCTGATGGATCCGATCTCTTCGAGCCAGAAGTCCTCATACTCGATCGATATTACCTCGTAATAAAGAACATCGTCAAAAATCACGAACAAGGCTTCTGCGACCGGTCGGATCTCAAACAATTCAGGATCCAGGTTCGCATCATAATAGCTTTGAACCATATCGTCGATCAGGTCAGGACCGAGACCGAGATAGGCCAGATAGGCCGTATTGTCGAGAAAGCTGCGTGTATCGAAGTCATAGTGATAGACATCGTATGAATAATACCCCTCTGAATCGATCCAGCCAACAATACTCTCCAAAGCCAGGGTCAGGCAGTTGCCGTCAAACTGGTAGAAATAATCCAGCTCATAATATATGTCTTCATCTAAACCTTCTGTGACGATCGTCTGTTCGTCAGCAGCACGGATGGCCAGCGCCTCATTGAGCGGAGCTGATGCGGCATCTTCCGGCATGATATATGGGACATAAACAATAACAGAGCCCTCTTCATAACTAAACCCATCGACAACCGTGTAAATCGAATCAGGGACTTTGCTGGTTGTTCCTGTCGTGCTTGTCGCGCTTGTCGTGCTTGTCGTCGTCACTGGTGTTGTCGTCTGCTCAGTCCGGACTGTTGTCGTCTCAGTCGGTGTCACCGATGCGGCTGTCGATATTGTCGGCCGCGTCGTCGCAGTTGTTTGCCGGGTCGTCGCCTGTGTCTCCTCAGTTTGCCCCGCCGTCATGCGGTTGCCGATCGCACGAAATAACCGGCTGTAATTGTTGCAGCCAGCCAGTATGAAACACAGGCATAAACACATGATTGTGAGCATCAAATGCCTTTTCGATGACTTCATTACGGACCCCCCTAAACAGAAACTGTGTCACCATTTTTTCGGCCGCTCGCCAGGGAAAATGCGGCAGAGCGCGCTGTCCTGCGATGATAATCGACAGTCCAGCGGTTGGCCCCGATATAGTCGAAGATGATAAGGCCGGTATGCCGGCAGAAGCGATCCATTTGTTCGAAACAAGTCAGCTGGCCGTTGCCGCTGCCGCCCGGTGTCGCCACGATCAAAGCCTGCCGTCCGGCCAGAAGGCCATTGGCGCCGCGAATACAGCGGCGCAGACGATCCAGGCAGCACTTCAGCGTTTCCGACATTTCACCCCAGTAGACCGGCGTTGCTAAGACCAGTACATCGGCCGACGCCAGTTCCTTCATCAGTTCATCCAGTCCATCGTCACCAAACTGGCAACGCGCCTGGGAAAGGCAAGATCCCCAGCCATCATTGCAGACTTGGCAACGGATCAAATCAAGGTCGGCCAAACGAATTTCTGCGACCGTCGCGCCTCCTTCTTCAGCGCCTTCTCTGACGGCATCGATCATGGATTGGCACAAACCATCCTTTTTCGGGTTTCCGGATAATATGATCATATGCATGTGATCAGTCCCCCTTCGTGTCAGGTATTGTCAAGAACTTGACAGCCGTTGAATGGGTTTGTCTTCATTCTACCATAGACAGTCAGTTGTTGAACATCATGAAGCCGCATTTGTTTGACCGCTTATCTATGCAGTCGTATAATCGAAATGACTTAAAAATTGGCCCGTCTGAAGGAGCAGCGCATGCAATTCGCCATCCCGTCAGCTGTCTACAAGGCTTTGATGCACCTGTCCAGCCATGGATTCTCTGCCTGCCTGGTCGGCGGCTGTGTCCGTGCGCTTCTGATGAACAGCAAGCCGAATGATTATGACATAGCAACCAATGCACTGCCTGAGCAGATTCTTACACTTTTCAGCAGATATAAGACCATCGATACGGGCATCGCGCATGGGACGGTCATGGTCGTCATCGACCACTACCCGATTGAAATAACAACTTTTCGAGTCGATGGTTTATATAGCGACCGGCGGCGACCAGACCAGGTATCGTTTACAGACCGTCTGGAAGCGGATCTGTCCCGACGCGATTTCACCATCAACGCCATGGCCTGGTCAATCCCGCCAACTACTGCGCTTATCGATCTGAGTCAGGGCAACTCGGTCACACTCGATTTTGAGCAGGATCAGATCATTGATCCGTTCAACGGCAGGCAGGATATCAAGAACCGCCTGATCCGCTGTGTCGGACAGGCTGATATACGCTTTTCTGAAGACGCTCTGCGCATTCTGCGGGCCCTTCGTTTCGCGGCGACACTTGGATTTGCGCTGGAAGCACAGACGGCCGAATCGATCCACCGCAATGCGCCCTATCTAAAACAGATCGCCCGGGAACGCGTGCTTGCCGAGTTGCAGCAACTGCTTTGCGGCGCTTGGGCAGAACCGGTTCTCAGCAACTTTTTTGATGTTCTTGCCACCATCATGCCTGAACTTCTCCTACTGACCGGACGCTCTCAGCAAGATGTCGATCGTCAACGCCATACAATCGCAACCGTGATCAGTGTACCGGCAGTGTTCTCCCTGCGCATGGCAGCCCTGTTATTGAACGCTGCAAGGATGCCCATGCAAGCGAGCAAATCCGGTGCAAATCGGATCGGACAGGATGATCCGGTTGATCTCGTAACAGTCGCCTCCGCCCTGGATCGACTTCATGCAGATCGGGCGACGATCCGGCATGTCATGGGCATCCTGCAAGTCCAGGGCAATCTGCCGGAACCGACCTTACAGGCAGTCAAACACTGGTTGAGAAATATTACGCCGGAAACAGCCCAGGATGGGCTGACGCTAAGAAAAGCCGATCTGCTGGCCAGTGAATCCTGTCAGCAGGCAGATTTGGTGATCATCGACCAGATCACGCACCTTGTCAGGAGAATTCTTGCCGAAAAACAGTGTTTCCGGCTGCAGGATCTGGCTGTCAATGGAAATGATCTGCTGCAGCTCGGTTTGTCATCTGGTCATGTAGTCGGCCTGATTCTGGAACGGCTGCTGGTTCAGGTTATCGAAGGCCAATATAAAAACGATAAAACAGAATTGCTGCAGGCTGCAAAAAGAGAAATTGAGGGGTTGAAATGAGTTATCTGGATGATCAGATCGCTGAATTACAGGCATTCATGCCACCATTGACGCGCAAACCGGATTTCATCTCTTTCTGGGAAAAAACAATTGTCCAGACGAAGGCGGTGCCGCTGAACGCAGAACGGATCACGGTTCCGTACCCCATCGGTTCGATCACCGTCTGCGACATTCAGTATTGCGGTTTCGATGCAACACCGATCCATGGATGGCTTATATTCCCGGATAAACCAGATGTTGTCCGTCGCAGAACAGATTCAGGTCACCAGTATCCCTGCCTGATTCATTATCACGGCTTTAACGGCAGTCGCGGCCTGCCGTGCGATCACACAGTCTGGACAAGCATGGGCATGGCTGTGCTGTCAATCGATTGCCGCGACCAGACCGGATCGACCGGCAATCAGGTACCAACACATAGTGGAAGCACACAAAGCGTCGTCTGCCGCGGCATTCTGGATAAAGACAACTATTATTTCCGTTATGTCTACATGGACTGCCTGAAGGCGATCGACTTCGCCACAGCCCAGCCGGAGATCGATCCGTCCAGGATCGTGATCGAAGGCGGCAGCCAGGGCGGCGCACTGGGCATGGCGGTCTGCTCGCTGGATGAACGGCCATGGATCGCCATGGTTGATGTGCCGTCCAACAGTCTGCTTGAGGAGCGCGTGATCAATGCCTGGGGCTCATTTTCTAGTGTGACAGAGTATCTCAAGCTGCATCCACACCTGACAGAACAGGCGTTTGATACCCTCAGCTATTTTGACACCATGAACATGGCTGAACGCATTCGCTGCCCGCTGCTGGCTTCTGTCGGCGGCAACGACCAGACCTGTCCCGCCCGCTGCTACTTCGCTTCTTACAACCGCATCACTAGCCCTAAGGAGATATGCTATTATCCATTTAACGGCCATGAAGGCGGCCGCAACCACCATCTGGAGAAAAAACTGGCATTTCTTGCCGGACATCTGGAGAATCACCAGTAGATAATCTCTTAACAGTCCCTTGATGTCAGAATTTCCGGCCGCCACCGCCGTGCGTCCTGCCGCCGCCGGATCTGTGGACAGTACTGCGACCGCCGCCCATTCCCGATCCCGATCCGGTTCTGTTTACCGGTTGAGTTGGCCGGATACGGCTGGTCACAAATGTTTTGACGAGTTGATCCTGAACAATGCCCAGATTGGCGATGCTGTTGCGCCGGAATTCGAAAACAGCCTTCTGGTCTTTGCCACGATACTTCCGTCTTGTCGTCAGAAAGGGGAATAGAAAAGCCGCTATCGATCCAGCAAGGCCGATTCCGCCTTCAGTCGCTGTCAGAGTGTTGCCCTTTTCATCGACCGTGTGCTGATCGGAAGGAATGCCGGCCTGCAGGAAGCCTTCGGTCGAGGACAGGAATGCGCTTGCCGCCCCA
>JAWSUP010000034.1:0-5800 GCA_033549405.1 Bacillota bacterium
ACTGCCAAGGCTTTGGCGTAGAACGAATGCGTGAGCAGGTACTGCAACCGCTTGACGAGGTTGTGTTCTCCGCCCTCAACTGCCTTTACGATCCGGACTTGTATTCTGTTCACAGTCTTTTCAGCCCGATCCCAGTTGATCTGGTCCCAGCTGCTGTTGGCAGTGCTCTCACGGTTTCCCGCGTCCTTGAGTTGTGCTGCTTTCACAGTTTTCGCGCCCTCTCGTAATCGAACACCCACCGGAAGTCTGCCGCCTTTCAGCGTGTGGCCATGCCACTATGTCAGCTGTTACTGCCAACCCTTCGCTTGATCCGGTATCTTTTACCCGCTGGATATTGTACATTCCTTACGGCCTGCCTACTCTTTCGAGAATCCGTCGGGCTTACCCTGTTCCGCGTCACGGATAATTCTGGCTGGTTAGGTCCCTTCCTTGGGCCGGAGCGGCTTCGCCCATCTGGCTGGTATAGCCATAAGATACCAGTCCTGCGCTCGCACCATTTTGGTTCAGGCGTATCATCCATTTTCGCCTGTCATAATTTACAGCCCTGCAAAGATTCATTTTCATTGACCATACAGCCTTTCCCCGAGTTCGCGTCCGCCTTGGCTGGCTTCCTTGAACTCTTTACCCAGAGGCTTAGCACCTCGCCGTTTCCAACAACGCGCTCTCTGGTGGGGATATCCCAGGTGGGTAGGATAGCATTGCAGCAATCCCTGACGCGACCTCAGGTCGCATTACTACTCATTATAACGAATAACTGGAAAACGACAGATTTGGCAATTCGTTCCAATTATCATATGCTAAAATATCTATTCATCCCTTTTCAGCATCTGCATTTATTTCGCTCACATTGCTTTTCCATGACAATTCATATTGATTTGGTTCTTCTCCAGGCGCATAATAAGGCTAAGAACGATTGTATTCATTTCCGCCGAATGCTGAACGATCGTCAATCAAGGCATTTATTGCTTGCAGAAAGAAGGAACTGTGTATGAAACGATTGCTTCTGTTTTCCCTAATGCTCTCCTTGATTCTTGTTGCAGCTGGCCCAGTCGCTGCAGCCCCGAACGCCACTATTGGCATCAATGTCGTGCTCAACACGCCGGTCTCTGACGAGATCCTGAAAGACCTCGGCACGCGTGGCCGGGTCTTGGATGTTATCTATGAGATCAAAGCACTGACCATGAAAATCAAGACCAGCCAGCTGGCAGAGATCAAGGCCTTACCTTATGTCGCAGCGGCCAATCCGGACGCAGTCCGCCAAGGCGCCCCAATTGACACCGTCTCTGTGGATAATTTTGCAGGTGGTCTCAGCACCTGGAACCTGGATTCGATCAATGTAACAGATTTCGGATTTGACAACCGTCAGGTCGCCTATGACGGCACCGGGGTTTATGTAGCTGTCCTGGACACGGGTCTGATGGATTCCTGGCGACGCTATTTCCCAGAGGAACGTATCGCTGATGAATATGCCAAATCTTTTGGTGGCGGCGGCGGTCAATCTGTCACAATATCAGAGCAACCCAACAAATGGGAGCATGATCAGAACGGTCATGGAACACATGTCACCAGTTCCATACTTGGTTACAGCCTTCGTGGAACACCCGTTAACGGTGTTGCCCCGATGGTCAATATTATCCCCGTCAAGGTCTTGAACCAGAACGGTTCCGGCTGGTCGTCTGTCATCGCCCGCGGCATTGAATATATTGGTGATCTCAAGGCCGGTCCGCTCGCCGACGATCCGGTCATCATCAACATGAGCCTGGGAGGTACTGTTCTCGATGCTGTTGAACAGGCGGCTATTGACTATGCAATTAGTAAGGGCGTCATCATTGTTGCTTCAGCCGGTAATCGCGGTGAAGCTGGCATGGGCTATCCCGGTGCCTATGAACCGGTTATCTCTGTCGCTGCTTATGGCTGGCTTTACACCTTTGAATCTGGTTGGACTGCTGATGTGGATGATCCGACCGAACCAACACAATTCTATATCGACAGTTTCTCCAGCCGTGAACTGGCCGATCAGGATCTGGATGTCGCGGCGCCCGGTTCCTGGATCGTCGGCCCCTACCAGCTGAACAGCGGTATGACGAACAGTTATTACTATCTCTCTGGAACTTCGATGGCCAGCCCGCATGTCGCCGGTATTGTCGCCCTGATGGCAGAAAAGTATCCTAGTCTGACAGCAGCAGAAGCGGAAACAATTCTTGAAGATTCGGCGATACATTTGGCAGCCGATACTCGCGATGTATATACACCGTACGGTACCTTCGAGATCTATACCTGGGGCGATGATGCCACCGGCGCAGGTCTGGTTGATGCTGCCGCGGCGCTTGATGCGATACAGTAAGGAATAAGGATATTCTGTTATTTGGACTGATGAATGGCAGTCTTGCACTTCAATGATCTTGATTACAGACCAGACACCGATTAACAGGCCATCTGCAACAGATGGCCTGTTTTTATGCGTACGATACCACAGAGGATTCGCCTGCCTCGGCCTGATCAGGACTGCCCTAATTCCGACTGCTTTGCATCAGGTTCAGAAATTCTTAATAAATTACCCGCTTTCATCTTAAGCCTTGATGATGCATAGTTTAGCTCAGATGGAACAAATCCTATTGACATATCGTCTGAAAGATCAACTGTTGTTTTGTCGCTTTCTACTATATAATAACTGCTGATGCTCAACCGGTCGTTCGCAAAGGGCTCAAAAGCGACAAAAACAACAAGACATCGAGGTGAAAAAAGTGTTTCTGATTCAAATCCTGAAAGCTGCCATTATTGTACTCAACGTACTCCTGTTCGCCTATTCCCTTTATTCCATTGGTATGACTCTCTTCTCTTTTAAGAAAATCAAGCACAAGGACTATCCTGAAGCTGCCCGGCGTTTTGCGTTCCTGATTGCCGCGCGTAATGAAGAAGCCGTTATCGCCAATCTGGTAGAAAGCCTGATGCAACAGAACTACCCGCGCGACCTGTTCGATGTGATCGTCATACCCAATAATTGCATAGATCAGACACGGGCAATCGCACAACAGGCTGGCGCGCGTATCCTGACCTGTCCAGGACCCGTCCGCTCCAAAGGAGATGTACTGAACTATGCTTTACCTGAGCTTAGCCGGCTTGAATCCGGATACGATGCCATCTGCGTAATCGATGCCGACAACCTGGTCCACCCCGATTTTCTCCTGGCGATGAACCAGGCTCTGCTGTTGGGAGCCAAACTTGCCCAGGGTTACAGAGACAGCAAGAATCCTGCTGACACAGGCATCACAGGAAGCTATTCCATCTACTTCTGGCTTTTAAACCGGTTTTTCAACCGCGCCCGCCAGAACATCGGCCTGTCGGTACCGATCGGCGGCAGCGGCTTCATGATCAGCACAGAACTGGTCAGAAGGATGGGCGCATTGCGGCTCGTTACCATGACAGAAGATATGGAACTGACCATCCTCTGTCATCTGGCAGGTGAAAAAGGAACCTGGGTGCCGAATGCGGTTGTTTATGATGAGCAACCCCTGACGTTTCGTCAGTCTTGGAAGCAGCGCAGCCGCTGGTCAAGCGGCATGTACCAGATCAGCGCCTTATACACGCAACCAATTTTGAAAAAAGCGCTGCATGATCGCAGGATCTGCGGCCTCGACCTGATCGCGCTCTATATGACGGCGCACATTCAGGTCATGTGTTTTGTTTCCATGCTGGCCAACAGCCTGCTGGTACTCCTGCAACTGCTGAACCATCAGACGACACCACAGTCTGTCTGGTTTGCCACAGTCACTTCTTTTGTATCTGCCTGGCTCATTGTGACAACAATCGCAGTCCTGACTGTCCTGGTGGAGAAGAAACTGCACCGAGGTGTCTGGCGTGGCATCCTGACATTCTGGTTCTTTATCATGTCCTGGATCCCGATCAACATCGTCTGCCTCTTTGTCCGCCCGACTTCCTGGGAGCAGATCCGCCATGAGCGCAACATCCGGTATCAGGATCTGTCCTGATCGTGCATTTGCATATATCATTAATAATATAGATATAAAATATTCGGATTTTATAGCAGCCTTTTTAGGATCTGAATATCGTTCAATCATATTTATCAATTATCAGATGTGCATGACAAGAGAAATGCAAACACATTCCTCTTGTCTTTTTGCTGTAGATCCCTAATACCAGCATTTACCACGTCACATACCCTGCTTTTCCTGTTTCCGGTCAGCTGCACGTCCATCTTTTCAGGGATTTGTTAATCACCATCTAATAATTTTAATATCGTCAAAATCGGTCTTGACAACTGTATTGAATGCGTTAAAATCTTCTTCAGTATATGCCTATTTCGACAAAGGCGGACGGTGAGTTGCATGGAGGATCTACCTGATTCAGATCCGTTAGCAGGGCTTCGGATCGGCATCACATACAACCTGAAAAAAGGGCTTGTATCGGAAGCCGCAGACATCGAGGCCGAGTATGATCACCTTGATACAATTCTGGCAATCCAGGCGGCATTAGAAGCCGCTGACTGCCAGGTCACACTACTTGAATCTGATCGTGAGTTGCCCGACCGGCTGAAGAACCAGCCGGTTGACATCGTATTCAATGTAGCAGAAGGCAACAGCGGCCGCGGCCGCGAAGCGCAAGTTCCTGCTTTGCTGTCATTTTTTGGTATTCCCTATACCGGATCTGACGAAACGACCTTGTGCCTCGCCCTGGACAAAGCTCTGACCAAAAGAGTTCTCGCAACCTGGAAGATTCGCACGCCTGCCTGTCGGGTTGTTTCCACAGCACATCCAGGCCGGATTAGGTCGCTGTCATTCCCGGTCATTGTCAAGCCTAATGCTGAAGGTTCCAGTAAAGGCATTACAGATCTGGCTGTCGTCCAGAATTATGCAGCCTTGGCTGAGCAGTTGCAACGCAATTTTCGCTTGTATGGTCAGGAGATGCTGGTCGAATCTTTTATCCGGGGTCGTGAATTCACAGTCGGCCTGCTGGGCAACGGCCGCGACCTTCACGTCTTCCGGCCGATGGAGATTATTTACTTGGACCAGAATAATCCGTTCAGCACATACAACTATACAGTCAAACAGAACTGGCAGCAGATGGTCCGATACGCCTGTCCGGCAACCATTGATCCTGCAGTCGAGAACCGGTTGATCAAGGACGCCTGTAAAATTTTCAATCGATTGGGCTGTCGTGATTTTGCCCGCATCGATTTCCGCCTGGACGAGGCGGGATGCCCCTGGTTTATCGAGATAAATCCCCTGCCCGGACTGGCGCCCGGCTACAGTGACTACCCGATGCTTGCTGAAGCCAATGGCATGGCATACCCGATACTTATTCAAACTATTCTGCGGACTGCTCTGAAGCGGTACGCCATAAGCGAGGTGAACGTCCATGGACTTTCCTTGTGACGATGCCAGATGGACGGATTGGACCTGGCAGTATCGCAACAGGATCACCCGAACAAACCAGCTTGCCGAAATTCTGCCGCTCAGCGAAAATGAAAAACAGGACATCACCGCCTGTCTCGGGCATTTTCGCATGGCGATCACACCTTATTACGCGTCCTTGATCAACCCTGGCGATCCTGCCGATCCCATTCGGTTGCAGGCTGTCCCGACAATTCATGAAACATTTGTTCTTCCCTGTGAATTGGCTGATCCACTCAGCGAGGAGCGCGACAGTCCCGTCCGTCACATCGTACATCGCTATCCGGACCGCGTGCTGTTCCTGGTGACCCATCAATGTGCCATGTACTGCCGCCACTGCACGCGCAGAAGGCTGGTCGGCGAAGAAGACCATGTGATTTCAGAAGCAG
>JAWSUP010000034.1:5810-18158 GCA_033549405.1 Bacillota bacterium
GGCTTACATACGCGAACGGGTGCAGATCCGAGACGTGTTGATTTCAGGTGGCGATCCGCTGACGCTCAGCGACGCAAGAATGGAGCAGATCCTCGCTTCTCTGCGTCAGATAGAACATGTTGAAATCATTCGCATCGGTACACGTGTGCCAGTAGTCATGCCCATGCGTATCACACCTGGACTGCTGGCCATGATGAAAAAATACCAGCCAATCTGGATCAACACGCATTTCAACCATCCGCGGGAGCTGACAGTTGCTGCGATTCAGGCCTGCGGCGCTATCGTCGATGCCGGGATCCCGCTGGGCAACCAGAGTGTCCTGCTCAAAGGGATCAACGATGATGTTGCCACCATGAAAGAATTGCTGCTGAAACTGGTCAAGGCGCGCATCCGGCCTTACTACCTCTATCAGTGTGATCTCAGCCAGGGACTCGGTCATTTCAGAACGGATGTCCGCACAGGTATCGAGATTATCCGGCAACTCACCGGAAATATCTCCGGTTACGCAATACCGCGCTTTGTAATCGATGCGCCCGGCGGGGGCGGCAAGATTGCGGTTAACCCCGATACGATCCTGTCGATCGATGATCAGCAGATCGTCCTGCATAATTATCAGGACAAGATCTGCATCTATCCCCAACCGACCTGAAGTCACATCTTCAACTCGCTTACAAATATCGGGCAATCGTTACTGCTACTGCCTGTTCTGTTGTCATGCTCTCTTCTTTCTGATAAAGTGATGAACAAACAGTTCATCGATAGCATGTTAAAGGGGGCGAAACAGGATGATCAGCGGTGCACAGGCCATGGTACGGGCCTTGGAAAATGAACACGTATCGACGGTCTTCGGCTATCCGGGTGCGGCCATCTGCCCGTTTTACGATGCGCTCCTGGACTCTTCGATCAGGCACGTGCTGACACGACATGAGCAGGCTGCCGCTCATGCGGCCAACGGTTATGCCCGCGCAACCGGACGAACCGGCGTCTGTATCGCCACGTCAGGTCCGGGTGCGACCAATCTGATCACCGGTATCGCCACAGCTTACATGGATTCTATACCCATGGTTGCCATTACAGGCCAGGTCTCAACGGACCTGATCGGCAGCGACAGTTTTCAGGAAGCCGATATTACCGGTGCTGTCTCACCGTTTACCAAGCACACTTATCTGGTCAGGCAAGCACAAGACCTGCCGCGCATACTCAAGGAAGCCTTCTATATCGCCGCTACAGGCCGGCCGGGTCCTGTTCTGGTCGATATACCGATGGACATCCAGACAGCCTTATTCACGTATGCAGAGCCAGGTGCACCTGCTCTTCCCGGCTATCACCCTGTCACCACTGTATCTGAATCGTCATTAGCCGAATTGGCCGGTCTGCTGGCATCGTCCAGCAAACCGATTATCTGCGCCGGCGGCGGCATCATCAGCAGCGGCGCTTCCGCCAGCTTGCTGAAACTCTCAGAAAATCACCAGATACCGGTTGTCACAACCATGATGGGGATCGGCTCGCTGCCGTCCGACCACGGCAATAACCTGGGAACGCTTGGATCCCATGGCGTTTTTGCCGCCAACTATGCATTGCACCAGGCCGATCTGGTCATTCTGGCCGGAGCCCGCGTCGGCAATCGCGCCATGGGGTCTGCTGCAGAAATCGCACGCCGGGCCAAAATCGTCCATATCGATATCGATCCGGCCGAGATCGGCAAGAATATCGATACCCAGCTGGCTGTCGTTGCCGACTGCCGCCAGTTTCTGGATGCCATGCTGGATCAGGCGCTGCCATTGAATTATCCGGAGTGGCTCGAACAGGTCCGGGCGATCCGTTCTGAATCGGCCTTCAGCAGTTATACTGAAGCGCCTTCACAGACAATCCATCCACCCAGCCTGATGCGGCAACTCGGGCTCTCCTGCCAGCCGGACACAATCGTGACGACCGAGGTCGGACAAAACCAGATCTGGGCAGCCAACCATTACCCGATCCGACAGCCCAGGACCTTCATCTCCTCAGGAGGCATGGGCACCATGGGATACGGCCTCCCTTCTGCCCTGGGCGCCAAGGTCGCCTGGCCTGACAAAACAGTTCTGGCGATCAGCGGCGACGGCAGTTTGCAGATGTCATTGCAGGAACTTGGCACCATCCGGCAGGAACAGGCCGCTGTCAAAATTATCCTGCTCAACAACGCGCGCCTCGGTATGGTACACGAACTGCAGAGCCTCAAGTACCAGCGCTATTCCCAGGTGTTCCTGGAGGAAAACCCTGACTTCTCGCTACTGGCCAAGGCTTATGGCTTTGGTTACGCCAGGTTGGACAGCAACGATCAGACAAAAGCAGCGGTCGAAGCCATGCTGTCAGAAAGCGGGCCATACCTGCTCGAATGCATCGTTGATCCGCATGAACCAACGCTGTATCCACGAAAGAAGGGATCCTGATGAATCAGCATATTCTCTCTGTTCTGGTCAATAACCAGCCTGGTTTGCTGTATAAAGTATCAGGCATGTTCAGCCGACGGGGATTTAACATTGAAAGCCTGGCTGTCGGAGTCTGTGAAATACCGGGCTGTTCTCGTATGACCATCGTCGTCAATGGGGACAATCGCATCATTGACCAGGTCATGAAGCAGCTCAATAAGCTGATCGATGTCATCGCTATCGAACAGCTGCCGGTACAAAAAGCTGTTCGGCGCGAGTTGATTCTGGTTAAGGTGCAAGTTGAGCTGCAAAACCGTCAGGAAGTGATCCAAATTGCTGAAATATTCAGGGCCAGGATCGTTGATGTTGCCACCAGCGGCCTGACCCTGGAATTAACCGGTACTGAAGATAAGTTATCTGCATTTATCGATCTGCTTGAGCCGTTCACCGTCGAACAGATTATGCGCACTGGGCTTATCGCAGTCGGACGGTTCTGAGAGCGGTGCTCCAGGCGATCAGTTGATCCAGCAGCATTTCCAGATCTTCTTCATGTCCTTCAGACGGTTTGAAAACAGTGTAATCGACAAAATCCTCGCTCAGCATGAAGTTGACAGAAGCTCTGACATCGGCGACTTGCAGTTCTGCCATAACCTGGCGAAGCTGTTCGATCGCTCGAACCCCACCCATAGAGCCGTAACTGACAAAGCCGGCAGCCTTGTTGTTCCATTCGGCATACAAGTAGTCGAGCGCGTTCTTGAGCGCTGCAGGCAGCGCGTGATTATATTCTGGTGTCACAAAAATAAAGCCATCGAAACCGGCAATCTTTTCTGCCCAACGTTTCGTATGTTCCAGTTCATATTGGTGCATCGACGGTGTATTGACTTCATTCAGCAATGGCAAATTGTAATCAACGATATCCACTAGTTCAAAAGTCGCGTCAGTCCGTAATGCCGCGTGATCCATCACCCACCGGGCGACTGCGACGCCCTTACGTCCAGGTCTTGTACTGCCGATTATAATTGCTATATGATTCATCATGATCCCTCCCATGATTGCTGTTGTTTATATATTTATAATACATCCTGCTAAGCTTTTGATCCGTAACATTACGACATTGACTGATCATTGCAGCCTGGTTTGACAAATTCTTGACTGTCTTCGATAATTAAGCAAAGGCAATAAATTAGTGGCACTCTTTCCCGAAGGATTGAATAGCTGGTCAATCCGAGAGGGAAAGTGATAGAGCCAGTTATTGATTGACATGCCAAAGGATCTGTTCAAAAATTACTTGGTCTTACTTCCGCAAGATCACGAGGTTGCTAATGATATTTAGAAGCCGCAGAAAAGTCCGATCCATATCATACAGGCATCCGGTCATCCCCTGGATTTTGGGAGTGATCGCGCTGCTTCTGACCGGCCTGGTCAGCGTCGGCCTGATTGACATGGCTGTAGAACGCGCCGGGGACCGGCACATCGTCACGAGCGATCAGCTTGAACAAGCAGATTGCGTGATCGTGCCGGGCGCGCTCGTCTACAGCGACAGACCCAGCCTGATGCTGCAAGACCGGCTCGATGTCGCCCTGGCCATCTATCGTTCAGGCATAACTGATCGCATCCTGGTTTCGGGCGACCATGGGCAGAAAGACTACGATGAAGTCAATGTCATGCGCCAATACCTGATCGACCAGGGTGTGGAACCTGAACACATTTTCATGGACCATGCCGGCTTCGACACGTACGATACAATCTACCGGGCAAGGGATATCTTTCTGGTCCAAAAAGCGATCGTTGTTACGCAGGACTTTCACCTCAGGCGAGCCCTGTACATCGGAGAATGCCTGAAAATCAACCTACAGGGCGTCAGCAGCGACCTGCGCGTCTACCCGCGCGCCGGTTATTACCGGCTGCGCGAATATGCAGCCCGCGTCAAAGCTTTCGTCGAATGTATCCTGAAGGCGCAGCCGACATTTCTGGGCGAAACCATCCCGATCCAGGGCAGCGGACTTGAAACCGTAGACTAAGGGGCTTTTAAGACCTTATCAGGGCAGTTTTTCGATCACGTCAAGAAAAGCGGTGATCGGCTGGGCACCGGTCAGTTCATGCTTTTCGTTGATGATATTCTTGGGAACGCCGCTGACCTGGTATTTTACCGTCAGATAGACAAATGAATTGCTCTCGACCATGTCCGCCTGGATCTGTTCATTTTCCAGAGCCAGGCGATGGGCTGTGACGACAGCAGCCGGACAGTAGGGGCAGCCCGGCGTGACAAATACCTGGATGTGGACTGGTTTATTGATACGTGCGATGCGGTCTGCGACAGGCTTGGGCAGCTGTTCCTTGCGCCCAGATACGGCAAGGATCGCACCAAGAAACGAATTGATCTCATATCCGCCCGGGATGCCGAAAAACCGGATGCCCGTATCTTTGCCTGCTGCATCAAGCAGCAGAATGGCTGGTACCTTGTCGACCTTATACTGGGCTGCCTTGTCCTTGTCAATGATCAGATTCAAGGCCTGCAGCGACAGCTTGTCGCTAAGGGATGCGATCTCTTTCACAAACTGATGGGCGTCGCGACAATGCTGGCACTCGATCTCCTGAGAGAAAAACACCAGTTGCACAGTCTGTTGCATCTGATCCAGAATACCTTCAAGTTGTTTCGTGATTTTTTCATCGAACAAAGCCATGATTTTTCCTCCTAGTTCGTATTCATAATATAATCTGCCGCCGAGAGGGCAGCTTTGGCACCTTCGCCGCAGGCTATGATGATCTGCTTGTATGGGACTGAAGTGACATCGCCGGCAGCAAAGACGCCGGCAACATCGGTTTGGCAAAAACAATCCACGACGATCTCATCGTATGCATTTGTGGCGACCAGATTGCGCGCAAAGAGACTGTTGGGAATCAGTCCGATCTCGACAAAGATGCCGTCGGCCGGAAGCTCCACCTCCTCACCGGACTGGCGGGAGACCGCGATGACACTTTCAACATGTTTTTCGCCCCTGATCTTCGAAACCTCATGTGCCAGCAGGTAGCGGACATTGCCGTATTCTGCCAGTTTGTCAATCAGGATCTGGTCACCTGTCAGGCGATCTCGCCTCTGGACGATGGTGACATGGGTGGCGATTTTTGCCAGGTCGATGGCTGCTGCCAGACCGGAATTGCCGCCCCCGACAACAACGACAGTTTTGTCGGCATAGAATGGTGCATCGCAGATCGCACAATAGGCGACACCATGGCCGGTCAACTCACGCTCCCCGGGCACATTCAGTTTTTTTGACTGTTTGCCGGATGCTATAATCACTGTTTTACCTCTGAATGTCCGGCCATCTTCCATATGAACAAGATGCAGATCGCTTTTTTCCAGGAGCCTTACTTTGACTTCTGTCTCAAAAGCAATGCCAAACTGCATGACCTGATCCCTGAATTTGTCGATCAGCTCATTGCCGTTGATGTATCGGTATCCGAGATAGTTCTCGATACCGGCTGTCTCCGTCATCTGTCCGCCGACATTCCCTGTGATCAGGCCAGTCTCAAGACCCTTGCGCAGGCAGTAAACAGCTGCCGTCAGGCCGGCCGGTCCGCCGCCGATGATCAGCACATCATAGACCGTATCAGTGTCAAGAGGCAGGAAATTTTTCTCTTCAGCAAACAAGCCGGCACTTAAGTTAAACTCCACGTACATCACCTCGCCTTGCGTTTATTTTATCATATTTGACGCACCGGCAACACCTCCGGGAAAATGATGCCAGTGTTCACACAGCATTGGCAACACAGGCCGGTATGGGTAAGGGACTACATCATTAACTTCAAATTCAGCAATTACCGTTAGCCGTGATTTTAATTCCCTCGAATTCGGGGGAATTAAATGGCAATCCATATCATTTCAAGTATTGAGAATCATTCTGCACTTCCAATATCATCATTTGATGAATAGCAATTTTATTCAACTTAATCAATCGTTCTCCTTGTGTTAACCCATCTCCAATTAGAACTGCATTAATGTTTTCCATATTCGATAAACAAATCAACTCATTGATAGTTGCATAATCTTGAATATTGCCTGTTTTATCAGGATTGCCATCTCTCCATTGTTTTGCTGTCATGCCGAAGAGCGCCATATTTAATACATCTGCTTCCGACGCATAAATTATTGAAGTTTGTGTTAATGTCAATTCATCTGGAATCAAATTTTCTTTGATTGCATCTGTATGAATACGATAATTAATTTTGGCCAGCTCCCTTTTTGCACTCCAACCAAACTGAGTTCGTTCTTCTTTTTTTAACCGTTCGAACTCTTTAATAAGATAAAGTTTAACTGAGGGGATACCCAACTAGCAAATTCAAAGGCAATATCTTTATAAGCATATGTTCCACCATACCTGCCTGCCTTCGCAATTATACCTTTTGAATTTGTCCGCGAAACCCATTGCTTTACAGACATAATAAATCTATTCAATCCAGTTTCCTGCATAATTATTTTGTATTCGCTAAGATTAAAGTCGTCATTATACATTTCTTCCCATATGCCTAAGAATTCTATAGTGTTTTTATTGCGTAACCATTTCTCTATAAGAGCCAGACCATTGTCAATATTACGTACCATATCAGTTAATGAAATATAATCCTCTTCATTGATTTGGTATACTTGAATCTCTGTACCATTTACATTAATTTTGCCCATATAACTCACCGCCCCATATATTTGTATTATAATATCGATCGATGAGAACATTTGTTCCTTATAATTGTATCATTTAGTAACTATTATCGCAATGGTAAAATCACACAAGGCCGGTCCCTTTGAATTAACATATTGGACATAAAGAGGACATGTTATTTACAAGAGCAGGCTGTATCATCATTATTGACTGACTGACGGTCAGTCAGTATCCTATCAATACATAAAGCGAGGATCATTATGGCCTACATCGAACTTGACAAGGTTGTCAAACGCTACCACATGGGTGAAATGACCATAAATGCGGTCAGCGGTGTCGATTTTTACATCGAAAAGGGTGAGATTGCCATCGTTGTCGGTGCCTCCGGCGCCGGCAAAACAACAGTCCTGAACCTTTTAGGCGGCATGGACAAACTGGATGAAGGCACGATCAGTGTCGACGGCGCAAAGATCAGCGCATATACGGACAAGCAACTGACCGAATATCGCCGTTACGATATCGGCTTTGTTTTCCAGTTCTACAACCTGGTCCAGAATCTGACTGCACGTGAAAACGTGGAGCTTGCCACCCAGATCAGCAAGCTGGCACTGGATGTGGACGAAGTGATCGCACAAGTCGGGCTGACTGAGCGCAAGAATAACTTCCCATCACAGCTGTCAGGCGGTGAGCAACAGCGGGTCGCCATCGCCAGGGCACTGGCTAAAAAACCCAAGCTGCTGCTTTGTGACGAGCCGACCGGCGCACTGGACTACCAGACAGGCAAATCGATCCTCAAACTGCTGCAGGACACCAGCCGTATCCATGGGATGACCGTCGTCATTATCACACACAACTCTGCCCTGACAGCGATGGCTGATCGGGTCATCCGCATGAAAAACGGTGTCGTGTCGGATCAGATCATCAATGCACAGCCGCTCCCTGTCGAAAGGATCGAATGGTAATGGCCGGTTCTTCCTTTCTGAAAGACTTTCTGAGAACACTCGGCAAATCGCTGACCCGATTTCTCTCCATCCTGGCCATCATAGCGCTGGGGGTCGGTTTTTTCGCCGGTATGACCGCGACGGAACCCGACATGATCCTGTCAGCCGACCGTTATTACCAGCAGCAGAACCTGGCCGACTTCTCTATCATCTCTCCGATCGGTTTCATAGACGAGGACATCGCTAAAATCAAGAATCTGGATGGTGTTCAAACGGTTCAGCCAGGTTATTTCAAAGACATTTTTCTGACAGCTGAAGGAGGTTCGCGCGCTACGGTCCGCCTGTCCAGTTTTGCCGCCGAAGACACGCTGAACAAGCCCCTGATTCTTGAAGGCCGTCTGCCGCAACAGGCCGGTGAAATTGCGCTTGAGTCAGGTGCGCTATTCAGCAGTGCGGCAACGATCGACCTTGGCTCAATCGTAACGGTATCACTGCCCAACGGAGACGTGCTCGATGATAGCCTTGTCACAGCGGACTTCATTGTCGTCGGCAAAATCCAGTCCCCCCTGTATATCAGTTTCGACAGAGGCCAGACCAACATAGGCGACGGTACCATCGATTATTATGCAATGACAGTTCCTGAAGCTTTCTCACTAGAGCGTTTCGTTCAGGTTTCTGTCCGGACAACAGATTCCGCATCACTCATGGCCTACACAGAGCAGTATGATCAGCACCTTGATCCGCTTGAAGCCAGTCTGGGAAGCCTTGGCAAAACGATTGTCGGCACGAAAACACAGGAACTGCGGACTGAGCTGAATGAAGGAAAAGCAGAATTGCTAATAAACAAACGCACTGCCGAACAGGAACTGGCTGATGCCAAACAACAATTGTTCAATGCAGAATTGGAGATTCTCGATGGAGAAAAAGAGCTTACAGAACAGGAAGCGCTCTATGCAGAGGAGCTGAAGCAACAAAAAGCCAAACTAGAAAAAGGCCGTGAAGACTACCATACCGGTATGCTGCTCTATTATGCCGGTTACGACCAATGGCTCGAAGGTTACAATACCTGGCAGAATAAACGTGACCAGCTGAATGATGCCAAATTGCAGCTTGATGATGCCAAAAACCAGATTGATCAGGGTGAGCGCGAACTGGCCTCTGCAAAAATTCAACTCGATGAGGCAAAACAACAGCTGGAACTGCTTGATCAGACAATTAGTTCCCTGCGTCAGATACGTGCGGCCATTCCCGCTGATGCCCCTGTCCTGTCTGAAGCCGAGTTTGACCGCCTGCTGGAAAACATCAGGCAGTTCGCCCCCGAACTGGCGGCTTATATTGAAGCCTATTACAATCCTGACGACCCGGCCATGCTCCAGCAACTGTCCGATTTTCTCGATTCGTCACTTGCGCAGCTCGAAAGGTCACAGCAGGAAGCAGAAGCTGAATATGCAACTGGTGTTGCTGAATATGAAGCTGGCGTGCGCCTCATGGCTGAAAAAAAGCAAGAGTACGAGGAAGGCCGCCGGAAAGTCGATCAGGGTTTCTCGCAGTTGAATGCAGCTAAAACGGATATCGATGCAGGTAAAGCCGCACTCGACCGGTCACGCAACCAGCTGAATGCAGCCAAAGCGCAGATTGATGCCGGTGAACTGGCCTTGATACGCGGCGAACTCAAACTTCAGCAAGAGTTGGAGCAGGGTCGTGAGACTCTGGAGGAAGCGCGTGCAACGCTGGCGGATGCAAGGATCACCTACGAGCGGGAAAAAGATGATGCACTCGCGAAAATCGCCACTGCTGAAGATGAAATCCGGGAAGCGGAACGGCAACTGGTTGAAATCCCGATTCAATGGTTTGTTTACACGCGAGCAGCCAACCCCGGCTACAGCGGATTCGGTGACGATGCACGGCGTATCGGCGCCGTAGCCAAGGTCTTCCCTTTCTTTTTCTTTCTGGTCGCTGCGCTGGTTTGCCTGACAACCATGACCCGCATGGTCGAAGAAGAGCGCATGCAGATCGGCACCCTCAAAGCTTTGGGTTACAGTAACTTCGCAATTGCCGCCAAGTACCTGCTGTATGCCTTGCTGGCCAGTCTGGTCGGATCAGTTATCGGTCTATTTACAGGCTTTTGGATTTTCCCTGCGACTATCATGCGGGCTTATGGCATCATGTATCAGATACCTGAATTCATTACGCCGCCACATTTTGACAAAGGCATCATCTCAGTTTTCCTGGCGCTGGGAACAACTGTAACTGCAGCTCTTGCCGCCTCGCTGAACGAACTGCGTGCCGTTCCAGCCGTGCTCATGCAACCCCGGGCGCCCAGACCCGGCAAACGGATTTTCCTCGAATATGTCCAGCCGGTCTGGCGTCGGTTGTCTTTTTCCCAGAAACTGGCTGCCCGCAATGTGTTCCGCTATAAACAGCGGCTCTTGATGACTGTCATCGGCATCGCCGGCTGCACGGCGCTCCTTCTGACCGGTTTCGGCCTGAAGGACTCCATCAACGCCATTGTCGGCAAGCAATTTGACGAAATATTCCTGTATGACGGCCAGTTGATGATCAATACAGACAAAGCCGGCGCTGAGCAAGAAATGGAACAGTTGCTTTCAGCTCACCCGGATCTGTCGTCTTATCTGAAAGTTCTGCATGAATCGGTCACAATCGTCGAGGATAACGTCAGCATGACCCATGCGGCCAATCTGGTCGTACCGGAAGACGCCGACCGGATTGGCGATTATTTTGACTTGCATGAGCGCCTGTCCGGGAATGAGTTGTCGTTATATCTCGGCGGAGCCATCATCAGCGAGAAACTGGCTGGTCTTCTCAACCTGCGTACAGGCGACACGCTGACCTTTACTGATTCAGAAAATCGCACCTATTCTGTGCCGGTCAGCGGTATCATGGAGAACTACCTGACCCATTATATCTTCATGTCCGCCGAAGCATTTGATCGGATCACTTACCGCACCCCGCCCTACAATGGTGCGGTTTTCAACCTGAATGACACTCAGACATTCGACCAAAATGCGTTTCAGGAAGATCTGCTGGCAAATGAAGCAATTCTCGGCTCATTTTTCACAGGGAACCTGGCAGATGAATTCAGCAAGACAATCGGTAGCCTCAACCTGGTTGTCCTGGTCCTGATCATATCGGCGGGTGCATTGGCGTTCGTTGTCCTGTATAATCTAATCAGCATCAACATCACGGAACGCATCCGCGAAATTGCCACCATCAAAGTGCTTGGTTTTCGCGACCTTGAGGTCTCGGCTTATGTTTTCCGTGAAAACGTTATTCTGACTGTTCTGGGCACGTTGGCAGGATTATTGACAGGTGTTTTTCTGCACCGTTATGTCATGGACACCATGGAAATCGACACGATCATGTTCGGCAAAGCGATTCACTGGAGCAGTTATTTGTTGTCCGTCTTGCTGACCATGATTTTTTCCGTTCTGGTTAATGCGGTTATGCACAGCCGACTGCGCAGAATAAAAATGGTCGAGTCACTGAAATCGGTCGAGTAGGAGGCAGTTATGCGCATTATGAAAGATCCGGAAATCAGGCGTCAGGAAATCATCGCAATCGCGACACAGCTTTTTGAAGAAAAGGGTGTCGCAAAAACGTCGATGTCAGCAATCGCTACGCATCTTCGGATTGCCAAAGGCCTTGTCTATTATTATTTCGATTCAAAAAACGCCCTGGTTGAAGCTGTTCTGGATCAACTGACACATAACTTGAACCAATCACTAGCCGATATTGTAGTTCGTGAAGAGCTTGGTTTCCATGAAAAGCTCAAAGCCATCCTGCGCCTGTACTTCAGCGCCATTCAGAGCCACCCGGCGCTGCTTTCACTGGCGCCGGCCGATCCAGGTATCTTCGCATTGCTATGTGACGGCTTATCGACCATCGCATTCAAACATGTTCAGGTTGTCCTGCAAAATGGCCTTGATCAGGGATTGATTTCAATTGATTATCCTGACTATATGCTGAAAATCCTGATCAAAGGGCTGGGTGACCTGTACATAGACGGTGTGAATGACCCGAATATTCACGCAACATTGATCGAGCAGACGCTTGGTCTGAAAAAAGACAGTTTCAAATGAAGACAGAAACTCGGGAGGACTAAATATGCACTTGATACTTGTACGCCATGGTATTGCGGAAGACGCCGGACCCGGCCAGCCGGATGCCGACAGACGGCTGACCTTGCAAGGTAAGCACCGGTTGAGCGATGCCATGCCCGGTCTGAGCCGTTACCTTTCCGGACAAAAATCAATCGAGATCTGGTCAAGTCCGCTAAGCCGGGCTGTTGAAACTGCAGAGATCCTGGCCAATGGACTGATG
>JAWSUP010000035.1:0-18138 GCA_033549405.1 Bacillota bacterium
TGGTTTCCGATATCTGCGGCAAGCCGTTTTCGACCGGCATGGCGTTTGGCGCTGCCTTTGGTGATGCCCTGCTGGCGGCTCTGGGCACAGGCCATTATAAAAGCCTGCATGAATTGAGGGGACAGATCCGGCTGGAATCAAATGTCACGCCTGATCCGGCCCGGCACAGCCAATACGACCCGTATCTGAAAATTTATACAGAATTGTATCAGCAGACAAAAAACCTGATGGCAGCCATGCCATCTTAATTAATCGGGAGGACACATACATGAAATGGATTGAAGAATTACTCGGGACCAAAAAGCCGATCATCGCCATGTGCCATTTACAGGCAATGCCCGGTGATCCGCATTATGATCCGGCAAAGGGCATGAAGTGGGTCATCGAGCAGGGACGCAAGGACTTACTGGCCTTGCAGGACGGTGGTGTTGACGCCATCATGTTTTCCAACGAATTCAGCCTGCCTTACCTGACCGAAGTTAAACCGGAGACAACTGCGGCCATGGCACGGGTGATCGGTGAGCTGATGACCGATATCAAGGTTCCTTTCGGCGTTAACGTGCTCTGGGATCCGATCGCGTCTATCGATCTGGCGGCAGCGACAGGTGCACTTTTTATCCGCGAAATCATATCAGGCGTTTATGCCAGTGATTTCGGCCTGTGGAACACCAATGTCGGCAAGACGATCCGGCACAAGATGGCCGTCGGTGTTCCGAACCTCAGAATGTTGTTCAACATTGTTCCGGAAGCGGCCAGTTATTTAGGTCAGCGTGACATCGCCGATATCGCCCGTTCCACAGTCTTCAACAATCAGCCGGATGCCCTGTGTGTTTCCGGACTGACAGCCGGATCTGAGACAGACACGCAGATTCTGGTTCGTGTCAAAGAAATCGTACCGGATACACCGGTATTCTGCAATACAGGCTGCCGCATTGACAACATCGAACGCCAACTGACTGTAGCGGATGGTGCTGTCGTCGGTACGACTTTTAAGGTGGATGGGAAGTTTGCCAACTTCGTAGATCAGGAACGCGTCCGGGCGTTTATGGATAAAGTAAAGTCCTGGCGCACAGAAAAGGGGTATTCCTGAAATAAAAGAGAGCCAGTCAGGGACTGTTAAGAATAACTTGCTCAGTAAATTACCCGTGACATTGACCAGGGGCATATTAAGAAGCAACTTGCTCTATAATTCACCCGCAGTATTGACTTGTTTTTGTCAATCCTGCGGGTGAAAGACCAAGTAACTTCTTAGCCATGCCCGAATCCGCCAATGTCACGGGTAAATGACCAAGTAAATCCTTAACAGTCCCTTAGCCGAGTGCTTATGCCGGGTAGTCATATCAAGAGCTAACTGGCTCTACTGCTTTTGTTCCCGGATTGACCTGATTCGTCAATCCTTCACAAAAGAGAGCCAGTAAGCTCTTGATATTCTAGGCTTTACTGATTTTTGCCATTGTCTCTTCGAGTGCCTGGATGACTTGCGGATCTTTTTCGCTAGTTTTCAGATACTGAAGGTGCGATTTTGCAGCTGTGTTGCGCGTGTCCCTGACTGCAAGAAGACCAAGTGCCTTAACGGTTGCAACACGATTCCCGGGAATGGGATCGCGTAAAAGGGTTACTAATGTATTCATCGAGTTTTCGTCTCCGATTTTACCCAGAGCACCGATCGCAGCTTCCCTGACTTCCGCATCTTTGTCATTGATCATCGCAACAACCTTGTCGCTTTTCCTTTTGGCAACCAGCTTGTCGATTTTTTCGATTTTGCCCATTTGAGAGTCTCCTTTGCAGACATATATTGTTAATTGCAAATATTTTATACTTATATTGTGAACTGAGTGCAAACAAAAACGCCACATTACATGAATTCGAGGTGCGATTGAGTTCCTTCCGGGTGCATGTTATCATGCAAACAGCATGATTTGGAACAGTGCATGTTATGCTTATGAAACGCTCTTGGAAAGGACACCCATCGATTGATGAAGCAACCTTTTATTCTGGCAGATGACCTGACCGGCGCTATGGACACTGGTGTTCAATTGACAGGAGCAGGCTTGTCGACAGGCCTGATAATCCGAAGTGAAGCGCAGCAAGCACTGCTCACTGCTTTTGATGTGCTGGTTCTGGATACAGAAAGCCGTAATATTTCGCCTGACCTGGCAGCAGACGCTGTCCGTGATCAGGTGGATTGGGCGATTAAGGCCGGAAATAACCTTATTTATAAAAAAATTGATTCCACGTTGCGCGGTAATATCGGCTATGAAATTGAAGCGACCTTGACTGCATCAGGCAAAACGTGCGCCCTGGTTGCGCCTGCGATGCCGGGTAATGGCCGGACAACCCGCGATGGCCGGCATTATGTCCATGGTCTGCCATTGCTGGAAACAGAATTTGCTAAAGATCCTTTTGCGCCGATCTTTTCGTCTTCTATCCCGGAGATTCTGGCAGAAGGGACAGATTTACCGGTCTCCCTTTTGCCGGTCGCTGTCATCAGGCAGGGTGTAGCTGCAGTCGGATCGCACCTGCAACGCTTGATCAGGCAGGGCATCAAGATCATTGTTGCCGATGCTGAGGTGATGAGTGATCTGGCCGTTGTAAGTGAAGCGATAAAAGCACTAAGTGACCTGCTGCCATGTGGCGCTGCAGATCTGCTGCGCCAGTTGATACTTAATTGGACCGGTCTGCCTGACCAGCCGGGCAGGGACAGGCGGGCAGTGACCGGTGGAACTGAGTCCATAAATCAACAGAATTTGTTGCCAGAGAACGGATCAATCATCGTCTTATCAGGCAGCCCGGCACAGATATCCAAAAAGCAAATCGCGGCCGTCTCCACCAGACCTGACACAACCGTCATCAACATTGATCCATCCCGGCTCATTGACGGTGGCCGAATAAACCAGGACGCGGTCGGACAGACCATCAGCAACAGCAGGCAGGCATTAGCCGTTGGCCGACATGTTGTGATTGACGCGTCCGGCAGCAGCAAAGATGCTGTTTACAGCAAGGCAGGCGGCGATGCGGCGCTGATGATGCGACACGGCAATTTGATCCGTCAGGCATTGGGTGAGCTGGCGTTTAGTCTTATCAACCAGAACAGGCAAAATATTGGCGGTCTTGTCATTTTTGGCGGCGATACGTCCCACAGCATACTGGAGAAGCTGGAAACGGATGTCATCCAGATCTGTGGTGAAGTGGAACCCTATATTCCAGAAGGAAGACTGATCGGCGGTTTGTGCGACGGCTTACGCATCGTGACCAAGGCCGGTGGATTTGGCAACGCAGCAACGCTTGATCATATCTTGACTATAGGGACTGTCAAATGATTACTTACTCAAAATATTTCCGGAGGATTGACCATAATCGTCAATTACCCGGAAAAATGACCAGACAAATTCTGACCAGATCCTTACCTGGAACCAAGTAATACTGTATCTGTAATTAATTCATTGAGAAACGAGGAGCATCATAATGAAGCTGAATAATCAGAATATAAAGCGCAACAGCGACCTGCCGATCGTTGGTATTACCATGGGTGATCCCGCAGGGATTGGACCAGAGATAGCCATGAAGGTATTGGCTGAGACCAGGCGGTATCAAGTCTGCAGGCCGTTTCTGATCGGATCGGTACAGGCAGCCAGCGCCATGTCCCAGCCTGACCAGAAGATCAACCCGATTTCGACTCTCCGGCAGGCCCGGTTTGAGGCAGGAACAGTTGATGTGCTCAGTGTTGGGACCGATAAACCGGTCAAATTGGGTGTTGTTTCGGCAGAGGCAGGACGCATCGCCTTTTTATCGGTGCAAAAAGTCATCGAATTGGCCCTGAAGGGTGAAATTGACGCAACTGTGACAGGTCCTATCAACAAGGAAGCTTTGAATATGGCCGGTTATCACTACTCCGGGCACACCGAAATCTATGCAGACCTGACTCAGACCAAAGACTATGCCATGCTGCTGGCTCACGAGGATCTTCGGGTCATTCATGTATCAACCCATGTATCCCTGCGCCAGGCCTGCGACAGGGTTAAAAAAGAACGGGTTAGCACTGTCATCGACCAGGCCTGGCAGATTTGCCGGGACCTGGGTATTGATAAACCACGAATTGCCGTGGCTGGTCTTAATCCGCACAGTTCAGAAAACGGGTTGTTCGGCTGGGAGGAGGCACAGGAAATAATTCCGGCCATCGAAGAAGGTCAGGCGAAAGGTTATGCAGTCTCAGGTCCCGTTCCGCCCGATACAGTCTTCTGCAAAGCGGCCGGCGGATTTTACGATATTGTCGTGGCCATGTACCATGACCAGGGCCACATACCGTTGAAAATGGCCGGGTTCCGCTGGGATCGCGATAAACAAGGCTGGGATAGCGTGAGCGGTGTTAACATTACGCTCGGCTTGCCCATCATCCGTGTTTCGGTCGACCATGGAACGGCTTTTGACATAGCCGGACGTGATCTGGCAAGCCCCGTATCTTTGGGTCACGCGATTGATTACGCGCTGCGCCTGGCCCGCATCAGGTCTGTACGAACCTGATATTGTCGATGTATGTTCGACAAGTTCAACAAAAAACATGGCAATAGTCGCATAAAAAATGGCTGACGCAAAACGGGAACCTATGTTACAATAGGCGATGTGGAGTCAGAAGCGCACATACCTTAAACGTTTGCATTAGCTTAATCCCCACCTGGAAACAGCAACACAGGCCCTGATCATCATCAGTAAGATAAAACAACACATATAACCTAAACGTTTGCGGCAGCACTAAACCCAGTGAGGATTGCAAAACGATCATCGTTCTGCCCATCCAGGCAGACAGAACAGAGGCTGCAGCGGTTCTGCTTTCCCGTCGGTCATTCGGCGGTACGCGCAACCTTGCAAGTCTTCTTGCTTTTCAGGGAGGTATCATGAGCATGGAGCAACAATGTGACTGCTTGGTGGAAAAAATCAATGAACAAGAATCATACGACACCTTACGCCAGGTAATTCTTGATTACGAAAAGAAACCCAGCAACCTGATCCAGATACTGCATATGGCGCAGGCAATCTTTGGTTACCTGCCGGAACCTGTGCAGCGCTTCATCTGTGAGGAAATGGATCTGTCGTTTTCCGAAGTCAGTGGGGTTGTGTCTTTTTACTCTTATTTTACAACACAGCCTAAGGGGCGGCATACCATCCAGGTCTGTCTGGGGACAGCCTGTTATGTCAGAGGCGGAAAAAAGGTGCTGGATGCGATAAAGGATGCGTTGCAGATCGATGTCGGTGAGACCACTGAAGACCGGCGGTTCTCATTGGAAGTTAAACGCTGTATCGGTGCCTGTGGACTTGCTCCGGCCGTTTCAATAGACAACTTTGTCTACAAGCGGGTCAATCCGAATAAGCTGCAAGATATGCTCAGCCAGTACGAGTAGGAGGGATGCATCATGAGCGGAATTCAAGGCGCCATTAAAAACAAGCAAGATCTTGACAGAATCCGGGACAGTTACCTGGAAAAGCAGGGCAGATACAAATGGAGTGTGCTGGTTTGTGCCGGGGCAGGCTGTATATCCTGTGACTGCGTGCGCGTCCAGAGCGCTTTACTCCAGGCTTTACACGAAGCCGGCATGCAGGATGAAGTACAGGTCAAGATGACAGGCTGCATGGGTATCTGTGATATTGGGCCTGTCATGTTGGTTCAGCCCGGCGGTGTTTTTTACTGTAAGCTGACACCTGAAGACATGCCGACAATCGTGCGCAGCCACCTGAAGGATCAACAGATTGTCGAAACCCTTTGCCCGCAAGATCCCAAAACCGGCAAGTATGTGACGCACCTCAATGAACTGGATTTCTTCAACCGACAGAAGAAAATCGTTTTAAAAAACTGCGGCAAGATCGACTACGGCAGTCTAGAGGAGTATATTTCCCAGGATGGTTTCCGGGCGCTGGAGCAGGCTTTGACCCAAATGATGCCTGAACTGGTTGTCGATGAGGTTAAGAAATCGGGTTTGCGTGGCCGTGGCGGCGGTGGTTTTCCCACCGGGCTGAAATGGGCTCTGGCTCGTAAATCGGAAGCAGATTGCAAATACATCATTTGCAATGCCGACGAAGGAGATCCCGGAGCGTTCATGGACAGAAGCCTTCTGGAAGGAGATCCCTTTGCCCTGATCGAGGGCATGATTATCGGCGGCTATGCTATTGGTGCAACAAAGGGAATTGTTTATGTCCGGGCTGAATATCCACTGGCGATCGAGCGACTCAGCCAGGCGATCGAGCAGGCTGAGCAGTGCGGGCTTCTGGGTGAAAAAATATTTGGCTCCGACTTTTCGTTTTCATTGCAAGTCCGGATCGGTGCAGGCGCGTTTGTCTGCGGTGAAGAGACTGCCCTGATGAATTCTGTTGAAGGTCGTCGCGGCGAGCCGCGTCAGAAACCGCCTTTTCCTTCAGAAAAGGGACTTTACGGCAAACCAACTGTTATCAATAATGTCGAAACATTTGGCAACATCCCGGCCATCGTGCTTAACGGATCTGATTGGTTCAGTGCCATCGGCACTAAGAAAAGCACCGGCACCAAGGTTTTTGCCCTGGCAGGCGACATCCGCAATACCGGTATTGTCGAGGTGCCGATGGGCATCACCCTGGGAGAAGTCATCTACGATATCGGCGGCGGCGTGCCCAAGGGCAAAAAATTTAAGGTGGCCCAGACCGGCGGACCGTCCGGCGGCTGCCTGACACCGGCGCACCTGAACACGCCGATTGATTACCAGTCGCTGGTCGAGCTGGGGGCTATCATGGGCTCGGGCGGACTGATCTGCATGGATGAAGACACCTGCATGGTCGATGTCGCCCGCTTCTTCATGGAATTTGTCCAGGATGAGTCGTGCGGTAAGTGTGTTGCCTGTCGCCTGGGTACTAAGAGGATGCTGGAGATACTGGAGCGCATCACGCGCGGCGAAGGTGTGGAAGGTGATGTCGAACGGCTGATCGAACTGGGTGAGACAGTCAAGTCTACTGCCCTGTGCGGCCTCGGCCAGACAGCACCCAATCCGGTTCTCAGCACGATCAAGTATTTCCGGGAAGAGTACGATGAGCACATTCGCCACAAGTACTGCAGGGCCGGTGTTTGCTCTGACCTCTTCTTATCGCCCTGCGAAAATGCCTGTCCGGCTGGCGTCAATGTACCGGGCTACATTGCCCTGATCGCTGCCAACCGGCCGGTTGACGCCTACAATCTGATTCGTCAGGAAAATCCGTTCCCGGCTATCTGCGGACGGGTCTGCACCCATCCGTGTGAGAGCCGCTGTCGGCGGGCACAGTTGGATGAACCGTTGGCTGTCGCCGACCTGAAGCGCTATGCTGCCGATGAAGCCATGAAATCCGATAAGCCCGTCATTGACCTGGTGTTCCCCAAAAAGGGAAAATCGGTGGCCATTGTCGGCGCCGGACCTTCTGGACTGACCTGTGCTTATTATCTGGGACGTCTCGGCTATACCGTCGATGTTTATGAGACACAGCCCGTCGCAGGCGGCATGCTCGCTTTTGGCATCCCGGAATACCGTTTGCCGAAGAAAGTCCTCGAGCACGAGATCCGCACCCTCTGCCAGGTCGGCATTACAGTCCATACCAATACGGAAATCGGCAAAGATATTCAGTTTGAAGATTTGCGCAAAAGTCACGATGCCATTTATATTTCGACAGGCACTCAACATTCGCGCAAGATCGGTGTTCCAGGAGAAAATCTTCCGGGTGTGTACCATGGACTGGATTTCCTGCGCGACGTCAACCTTGGCCGCGACGTCAAGGTTCCGGGTGTCGTAGCCGTCATCGGCGGCGGCAGCACTGCGATGGACGCCGCCCGGGTCGCCCTGCGCAAAGGGGCTTCTGAGGTGCACATTTTATACCGACGCGGCATCGAGGATATGCCCGCTGAAAAACGGGAAATTCATGAGGCAATCGAAGAAGGGATCAAGATCCACGAATTGGTTGAACCGCTCTCATTTGAAGGACGCACTGGCGTCGAACGCGTCGTCTGCCAGCGCATGAATCTTATGGGTTTCGACCGTGAAGGGCGCCGCAGACCGGTCAAGATTCCGGATGCTCTGATCACATTTGATGTCGATATGGTGATACCTGCTGTCAGCCAGTACTCGGATCTGCCCTTTGTCCGTGCTGACGAAGTTGAGATGACTGCCTGGGGCACGTTTGTCATCGACACCGACACGCAAAGAACGACTATGGACGGTGTCTTTGCCGGCGGCGATGTCGTACGCGGTGCTGATGTTGTGATCACAGCGATTTCCGACGGCAAGAAGGCAGCCCAGTCGATTGATCGTTTCCTGGGCGGTGACGGCGTGCTCAATAAAGGCGAGCCTATTCAAGTCCCGGATCCGGTCGATGATCCAGATCTGGCTGAGCATGAGCGGTTTGAGATGAAATGCCTGAATCCGGACGAGCGGTGCAAGTCCTTTGATGAAGTGTTCCGCGGATTCCATAAACTGAATGCTATCGCGGAAGCCATGCGTTGCCTGCGCTGCGATCGTCGTTGAAGGAGGAACAGCATATGTTAGAGTTGACCATCAACAACCAGCCGGTAACAGCAATGGAAGGCGAAACCATCCTGGATGTTGCAAAACGAAATCACATTCAGATCCCGACGCTTTGTCACCTTGAAGGCATCCACCAGATCGGATCCTGCCGGATCTGTGTCGTCGAGGTAGAAGGGGCCAAGAGCCTGATGGCTTCATGTGTGACGCCGGTAACCGCCGGAATGGTGGTTCGGACGCACACCCCCCAAGTGAGAAAAGCACGCAAAGTATTATATGAGCTGATGCTGTCCGATCATCCGACCGATTGCCTGCATTGCGAGCGAAGTCACGATTGCGAATTCCGCCAGCTTGGTGAAGTCCTGCAAGTGGATTTATCGCGCTTTAGCGGTCAGAAATCAAAATCCTTTGTCGATTCGTCCAGTGCTTCAGTTGTAAGGGACAATAACAAGTGCATCTTGTGCCGGCGTTGTGTCTCTGTCTGCAATGAAGTCCAGGGAGTCGGCGCGCTTAATGCCCAGAACCGCGGGTTCAGTACCGAAATCAGCCCCGGCGGAGACCTCCTGCTGGGAACGGCCGTCTGTGCGGCCTGCGGTCAGTGCACCCTGGTCTGCCCGGTTAATGCTCTGAAAGAAAAGGATGCCACAAAAGCTGTCTGGGATGCCCTGGCAGATCCTGAACTGACGGTCGTTGTCCAGACAGCGCCGGCTGTCCGGGCCGCCCTCGGCGAACCGTTCGGCATGGAACCGGGGTCGCTCGTTACCGGGAAAATGGCCGCAGCACTGCGCCGTATGGGATTTGACGCCACTTTTGACACCAATTTTACGGCTGACCTGACCATCCTCGAAGAGGGTTATGAGCTTCTTGGCCGTCTGACCGCAGGCGCGCTGGCCAGTGGTGCGATTACCAAAAAGCAGCTGAAGGCGCTGAATCTGCCGGAGCACCTTCCGGAACCGGTTCTGCCCATGATCACCAGTTGCAGTCCCGGCTGGATCAAATATGTCGAGCATTTTTATGGACAGCATCTCAGTCATCTTTCAAGCTGCAAGTCTCCGCACATGATGCTGGGCGCGCTGACGAAATCCTGGTATGCCCGCAAAGTCGGGATCGATCCGAGCCGGTTGTTTGTCGTATCCGTTATGCCCTGCACGGCAAAGAAATTCGAGATCACACGGCCGGAGATGGCCAATGACGGATTAGCGAATGTCGACGCTGTCCTGACAACGCGCGAATTGGCCCGCATGATCCGCGAAGCCGGTATTGACTTTGTCAACCTGCCGGATGAAGCTTTTGACAATCCGATGGGACTGTCGACCGGCGCAGCTGATATATTTGGTACGACCGGCGGCGTTATGGAAGCCGCTTTGCGAACAGTATATGAAGTGATAACCGGCCGGGAACTGCCCTTCGAGAACCTGCACGTCCAGCCAATCGTCGGTCTGGAGCGGATCAAGTCGGCATCTTTCCAGCTCGAGTCAGTCAAGCCGGAGTGGTCTTTCCTGGAAGGTGTGACGGTTAAGATTGCTGTTACCAGCGGCCTGGCGGGCGCGTCCCATCTCATGGACGAGATTGTTGCCGGGCAGAGCGAGTACTTGTTCATCGAAGTGATGGGCTGTCCCGGTGGATGCATCAGCGGCGGCGGGCAGCCGCGCCCGACAAACGATGAAGTCCGGCACAAGCGGCTTTCTGCCATTTATCGCGAAGATGAGGGCAAGCCACTGCGCAAATCCCATGAAAATCCGGACATCCAGACGCTTTATCGTGAATTTTTGGGAAGTCCCGGCGGCCATATTTCACACGATCTGCTCCATACAACTTACACGGCGAGGAAGCGCGTCTGATCGGTTTTTGGTCTGAATACGCTTGAGGCATCATCTGATGATGCTTGAACCAAACAAGTTGCGCGATACATCTGGCGGCAATTGTCAGCGGCAATTGCCGCCAGATGCTTTGTTTTTGTGGTATGCTGCTCGATGAAGAGAGGTGACGCGCGTGAATCTGATTGGAAATGTTTTGTGGCTGATTCTGGGTGGTTTTATCCTGGCAATATTCTGGGCCCTGGCCGGACTGTTATGCTGTCTGACGATTATCGGGATTCCGCTTGGCATCCAATGTTTTAAGTTTGCCGGGCTCGCGCTCTGGCCGTTTGGCCGCGAGATTCAGTATAAACGGACAAATGCCATTTCATTATTAGCCAACATCCTCTGGCTGATTTTCCTTGGGCTTGAGCTGGCGCTAACGGCAGCCGTGATGGGACTTATTTTCTGCATTACGATTATCGGCATCCCGTTCGGCCTGCAGTATTTCAAGTTTGCCCGACTGGCCATCATGCCTTTTGGAGCCGTCATTGTTTGACTGTGATTATTTCCGTCCAGGATATAGCCGGGATATGGATCGAATCATTTCTTGATGATGCCAGGATCACCGATTCAAACTATTGGGAACAGAATATTGGCCAGGTATATGACGGCTGTCATGGTCAGAGCGCTCAAGACAGTGGTAACAATGACGACCTGAGTCGCGAAATCGGGGTGGTTGTCGCTTTCCACGGCGATCAGAGCAGTGTTTACAGCTGTCGGGACGCTGGCTGAGATGAACAGGACCTGTGCGGTCAGGCCATCCAGTCGGAAAAGCAAAATAAATGCCAAGGCAAGTATGGGCCCGATGATCAGACGCGTGAAGACAGCCAGATAGACATCTCTGTTATCAAGTTTAAATTTGCTTTTGGACAGCTGGACTCCCAATGATAACAACGCGATCGGAACCAGTCCGTTGCGGGCATAGTTCAGGACCGGCCAGATAGGCAGGACCCTGATATCATAGGGAACAAGCTTCAGCAGAAAAGCCAAAGGGACCATATAGACAGTCGGCATCTTGAAAACATTCAGGATTGCCTGGCGGATACTCATGCTGGCGCGACCGGCATTAAAGAATCCAAACGTGTTGACACTGACATTCTGCACGACCAGGATCATGACCTGAATAGACAGAGCCAGCGACAGCCAGGGCGCCTGGTCGCCGGCCAGATAGATCCCGGTGCTGAAAACAAGCGTCATCAGCGGCACACCGATATTGCCCGCATTATAGAACATGATCGAATTCTGAAAGGCATATTTCATGCTGTCTGGGTATTTGCGGAGTTTGGCGAGCAGATAGCTCAGGCCGTAGTTCGTAATCAGAATCAGGATGGTGATCAGGAATGCCTTGACGGCATCAAAGCGGATGTCGGTCTGATACAGGTTGACAAACGTAAAGGACGGCACGAACAGGTAAAAGTTGATCTTCGTCAGGGTAGTGATCTGCAAATGAAACTTTCTATCCAGAACAAAGCCCAAACCGATCAGTAAAAAGATCGGCAGGATGTTCTGAGACATGATATTCAGTATAACGTTCAAGCAGACAGCTCCTTTTAACGGCATCGGTCGATTTCTCTATTGTACGCAACAGCAGATGCATGCGCAAGCAAGCATAACGATGACTTAGCGCACGTTTCATGACAGATTCGTTCTTGACATCCTGTGCCCGTTTTTTTATAATGACGATGCGCTTGCGGGATTAACTCAGTGGTAGAGTGTCACCTTGCCAAGGTGAAAGTCGCGAGTCCGAATCTCGTATCCCGCTCCAGAGAGCCGGCAAGATGCCGGCTCTTTTTCCCTGTTTTTGACGATGTGACGCGGTGCATTGGGTTTTTGCCGTGAATCGATTATAATAAAGACCGATGGCCGGAGATTATTGAATAACGGTTGTCATTGATCTCATGGGCTGTTAATAAATAACTTGCTCTATGGTATTCCCGAACAATGGAGGTTGACATGGCTCCGGTAAATTTAAAGACGATCATACGGGAGTTCGAACTGGAAGTGATTGCAGATTACGGACATTTCGAGGACATCCAGATTTCAGTTGCGGACGTGACGCGACCTGGCCTGCAGCTGGCCGGATATTTCGATCATTTTGGCCCGGACCGGATCCAGGTGCTGGGTAATATGGAGACTGCGTTTCTGGAACGCTTGTCATCACAGGAACGGCTTAAACGTCTCGACGACCTGTTCGAAAAAGGGATCCCCTGTCTCATTCTGACAAGGAATCATGAGGCCTGGCCGGAACTGATCGAATGTGCCCGCAAATATACGATACCGGTCCTGCGTACTCGTGACATCACAGCGGCATTTACCAGCTCTCTGGTTAAATTTCTCAATGTCGAACTGGCGCCCCGTACATCCCTGCATGGCGTCCTTATCGAAGTGTACGGCGAAGGCATCCTGATCCTCGGTGAGAGCGGCGTCGGCAAATCCGAAACTGCCCTTGAAGTTGTCAAACGCGGCCATCGTCTGATCGCTGACGACCTGGTCGAAATCCGCCGTGTGTCCGACACCACCTTATTGGGACGCGCACCTGAAATCATCCGCCACCTGATCGAAATTCGCGGCATCGGCATCCTTGATGTCAAGGAACTATATGGCGTATCTTCTGTCAAGATGCAGGAAAATGTTGATTTCGTGATTAACCTGGAGCTGTGGGATGAGAAAAAGCACTACGAACGCCTTGGCATACACGAAGAAGAAACGGACATCCTGGGCATTAAGGTGCCTTCCATTACAATTCCGGTTCGTCCCGGCCGTAACCTCGCGATCATCGTTGAAGTGGCCGCCATCAATTTCCGCCAGAAAAAGATGGGTTACAATGCGGCGAAAGCATTGACCGATCGGGTCTTTGGGCCCGATTATTTTTGAGGTTCGGAGATGATCTCCCTGGCTTTGCGTAGTAACGATATCAAACAAGACTTAACCGCCGTTATGGGGCAGGCTCGTTCGCGCCTTCATTTCGACGAGCCGATGAGCCGTCATACGTCATTCCGGATCGGCGGTAGTGCCGACGTGTTTTTTGAACCGGCCGACACTGATGAGATCGATCAGGCCGTCCGTTATTGCAGATCGCATGATTTGCCGTGCACGATCATCGGCAACGGATCCAATATTCTGGTAGCCGATCAGGGAATCCGGGGTATGGTTCTCGTTATCGGTGAACACTTTTCAGGAATCGAGAGCCAAGAAGGGATTATTGATGTCAAAGCCGGAACACGTCTGTCCGCACTTGCAGCTGGTGCAGCACAAATGCAGTATACCGGACTTGAGTTTGCCTCAGGCATACCGGGCACTTTGGGCGGGGCGATTCAGATGAATGCAGGCGCCTATGACTCATGCATGCAAGATATTGTGATCCAGACTGAATTTATCGATGAGCAGTTGAATTACCGCACCTGCACAGGGGCAGAGCATCAATTTGACTATCGGCACAGTGCTTTTTCCGGTCGAGATGTCATTATCGTGCGATCCCGCCTGCAGCTTCGGGAGGGCGACCGCACCCAGATTATCGCCCGGATGGCTGAATTGGCTGAAAGACGACGCCAGTCACAGCCATTGGAACTGCCCAGCGCCGGCAGCGCCTTTAAACGGCCGACCGGCTATTTCGCCGGGAAGCTGATCAGTGACTGCCGGTTGAAAGGAACCCGGATCGGCGATGCACAGGTTTCAGAAAAGCATGCCGGCTTTATCGTCAATCTCGGCCAGGCGACTGCCTGTGACGTTCGCAGGCTGATGGAGCATGTTCAAGATACGGTATTGGCGCATACAGGCGTACAGCTGGATCCGGAAATTAAGTTTATCGGAGACTGGCAGAACTGACGAACCGGTAAACTCAGGGACTGGAGTGAGGGGTGGAAGAGATGGAAATAATCATTCTGACCGGCATGTCTGGCGCGGGAAAAAGTCTGGCGGCCAACTACCTGGAGGACATGGGATTCTTCTGTATCGATAATTTACCGCCCAGCCTGCTTCCAGAACTGATGACATCCTATATCAAGAAGCGGGACAGCTTGCTGGCTCATGAACCGGATGACGGCAGAATGGCGTTTGTGATAGATATCAGAAGCTCCGATCTGTTTGAAGAGATCTATGCCGCACTGGATCGTCTTAACCAGCTGTCTGTGGCTTATCGGATCATCTATCTGGAGGCCACAGACCAGGCATTGATCAGCCGTTACAAGCAGAGCCGACGCAACCACCCGCTGGCCCAGGGACGGGGTATCGTCCAGGCTATAGAGATGGAACGCCAGCGGCTGGCCCCCATCAAGGAACTGGCGTCGGATGTGATCGAAACATCTGCTTTAACGCCGAATGAACTGCGTGACATGCTCTATGCCATGCTCTCTTCCGACGAACGTGATGAACGCATGACGATCCTGGTGCAGTCATTTGGCTTCAAATATGGTATCCCTGTTGATTGCGATTATGTCATCGATGTCCGCTTCATACCTAATCCTTATTATATTCCTGAGCTGAAGCCGCTGTCCGGACTGGATCAGGCTGTCATTGACAATATTATGTCTTACAGGGAGACAACCCTATTCATGGATATGCAGGCAAAACTTCTGTCGTTTGCGATACCATTTTATATCCGGGAAGGCAAAGTGCGCTTTACGATCGGCGTCGGCTGCACAGGAGGCAGGCATCGCTCAGTAGTACTGGCCGAAGACCTGGCCGGACGCCTGCGCGATAACAATCTGCGGGTCGTCATCGATCATCGCGATCTGGAAAAAGATCCGAGAAAATCCGGTCGTGACAAACCCGTTTAAGTCCAGCAAGGCATGCATCCAGGGAGGCCTATGTTTACAGAAAAAGAAGAAAAGATCATCCAATGTGCAAAAAATCCTGCACTGGGTCCACAAATCGCCGTTATTGGCGGCGGAACCGGCCTGTCTACGGTTCTGCGGGGGCTCAAGCTGTTTTCCAATAATCTGACTGCAATCGTCACCGTTGCTGATAACGGCGGTTCCTCCGGCATGCTGCGCGAGGATCTGGGCATCTTGCCGCCAGGCGATATCCGCAACTGCATTCTGGCTTTGGCTGACACAGAGCCACTGATGAGCGACCTGTTGAACTACCGCTTCAGTGATGGCCGACTCAAAGGCCAGAATTTCGGCAATCTTCTGATCGCTGCCATGAATGCCATCTCCGGCAATTTCTACGATGCAGTCCGCAATGTATCCAAAGTGCTGGCCGTGAAAGGCCGTGTTCTGCCTGTATCTTTACAAGACCTGCAGATCAGCGCACGGTTGCGTGATGGAACAGTGATCGACGGAGAGTCGGAGATCGGTCACCGGACACCTGCGCTGCAGAATGATATTGTGGAGTTATCCATGAAACCATCCGATGCCAAAGCGCTGCCTGACGCCATCCAGGCACTTTCAATGGCTGATGTGATTGTTCTGGGCCCTGGTAGCCTGTATACAAGCATCATACCGAACCTGCTTTTTCCGGAAATCCGGCAGGCGATCAAGAGCAGCCAGGCCACCAAAATCTATGTCTGCAACCTGATGACACAGCCTGCCGAAACGATGGGCTATAACGCAGCCCAACACCTGAAAGCCATGTTGAATCATATTGGCCAGGCGAATTCTGCAGACTTTGTCGACTATTGTGTCGTCAACAACGCCTGGATCGACCGGCAGCAGATTGCCCGCTATCGCCTGGAAAGCGCAACCCCCGTTCTGGCAGAGCGGGGATCGATTGAAGCACTGGGACCTCACATGGTCGATGTGCCTCTGGCTTGCATCACCAATGGCGTGATCCGTCACGACCACATGTTGCTGGGGCGCGTTATACTGCGCCTGGCCATGGAGCACCTGGAGCACCAGACGTACAGGCATCAAGTTACGGAACTGAAAAGAGTTGCAAAATGACACGCGGCGAACAGTCATTCTCCCAGCGAATTAAAGACGAACTCAGTAAGATCCCATGCCTGGACTCCTGTTGCCGGCAAGTCGAACTGGCGACTGCATACTGGGCGGCTGGCAAATCCGGCCCGCAGCAGATCGACCTGTCGACCGGCCATGCCGGCTTTTCCAGCCGGATTGCGACATTACTCAGCGAGCAGTACGGATTGGCATCGGATATCCGCAGCGGCAGGGAATTCATGACAATCCACCTGACAGAACCAGGTATAGCACAGCGTATTCATCGAGACATTCAGACTGTTTTCATCGACAATTCACCTGGCGATATATCCAAATGGTCCATGTGCTGCAAACAGGCCTTACTGCGTTCGTTGTTTCTGGCATGCGGTTCTGTCAGTGAACCGTCTTCAGCCTATCACATGGAGCTGGCTATCCGCCGGGAAAACAATTCTGCGGAAACGCTGAAAGCGTTGCTCGACCAGATGGATTTGCACAGCACCCTGGTCATGCGCAATCGCTATGCCGTCATTTATCTGCGCGAAGGGCAATTTCTGGCTGATTATCTGCTCATGGCAGGAGCGCATCAGTCGCTCTTAACATTTGAGTCGTTGCGGGTCGAGAAAGAAATGCGCAACAGTGTCAACCGCGTCGTCAACTGCGACAGTGCCAACCTGCAGCGAGTCGCCGACGCAGCCGCGCGCCAGTCGGAGCTGCTCAGAACACTGCAGTCCTGCGGTCTGGACAATCTGCTGCCTTTAGATCTGAAAGCAGCAGCTGAGATAAGGCTCGAAAATCCTGATCTGACACTTAAAGAACTCGGTGCACTTATAAATCCGCCTTTAGGGAAATCGGGCATGAATCACCGCCTGAAACGATTCGAGCAGCTGGCAGCTGAATTGCTGTCACGAGAGGAGATTTGAGCGTGCCCCTGGAAATCGTCCTGGTTGAGCCGGAAATTCCGCAAAACACTGGAAACATTGCCCGCACCTGTGTTGCTGTTGGCGCACGTCTGCACCTGGTCGAGCCGCTTGGCTTTTCGATTCAAGACCGTCAGGTCAAGCGGGCCGGTCTTGATTACTGGCCGTACCTGGACCTGCATGTCTGGCCAAATCTGATCAGCTTGTTGCAGACCCTTGAGTCTGACGAAAAGACTGACAGTGAGCAGGGACTCGGGCTAACGGGTTTGTTTTATGCCACGACCAAAGGCCTTACAGTCTACTCGGATGTAACCTATCCGGCAAGAACCATCCTTTTTTTCGGCAAAGAGACGAAAGGATTACCGGAGTCCCTGCTGCAGGCAGCGCCGCAGCGCTGTATCCGGATCCCCATGCTGCCGGGCAAAAGGTCGCTGAATCTTTCCAATTCCGTCGCCATTGTGGCTTATGAAGTATTGCGCCAGCAGGGATTTATGGGCCTGAAGCAACAAGGCCCATCGGAGACACAAGCATGATAAACCTGGCTATCGTCAAGATAAATTGACTAGCTAAAAATATGGGGGAGTAAGATATGATCCAGGAAAAAAGGCTGACAGAAAAGTTCGTATCATTGGTTTCAGTTGATGCACCGTCCTATCAGGAAAGAGCGATCGCCGATATCATTTGCACACAACTGCGTGAGTTGGGCTTGCAGGTGTCTGAGGATGTTGCCGGAGCGGCTATTGGCGGTAATTGCGGCAACGTCTATGCCACCTGGCCTGGCAGTGAAACCAGCCTGGAACCGCTGCTGTTTTGTGCACACTTTGATACTGTTGAACCGGGGCTGGGTAAAAAGGCTGTCGTTCATGCAGATGGCCGCATCACAAGCAGCGGCGACACGGTGCTGGGTGCGGATGATCTATCCGGCATTACGGCTATTATGGAAGCAATTTGTTCGATAAAGGAAACAGGACTGCCGCATCGT
>JAWSUP010000036.1:0-17509 GCA_033549405.1 Bacillota bacterium
CCAAACATTCGTGTGCTTTGCAACCCTTTACTGTCTAAACCCGATAGCCACATAATATAATTGCTTTCGTATGCTCCGATGCTGACTTTGCCATCATTACGAGCATAAAGGTCAGTTGTTGAACCTGCGTTAATGCCCAGCGCAGTCAGGATCACAGTAGCCGAATTTCCTGAAGTGGTTGTACCAAGATTGGCAATCCAGGGAATTTCGTCATTTTCTCCATTTCCATTCAAGTCATTGTCTTTAAACGCTGTCAGGACTTCCGTCAGGTCGTTCAGCGTTTTCGGCATTTTTAGTTGCAATTTATCCAACCAGGACTGATGGATGTAATAACGGAATGAACTCATGGTATGATCAGCAGGATTTGCAATATTGGGGATACAATAAAAATGTCCGTCTGGTGTGGTCGATTCTAGCAAAATAGAAGGATTTTCCTGAATCGCTTGATTGAGAAGCGGTGCATAGTCGAGTATTTCTTCGATTGGGTAGAACATGCCTTCCGATTGCCCGTAGCGCACCATGTCCTGGGCCGTGAAGCCACATTGCCAAAATATGTCTGGTAAGTCGCCCGATGTGAAGAGCAAATTTTTCTGTTCATCCCAGGAAGCAGTGTCATACAGCTTGACATCTAGGTCAATATTGCCGTACTTTTTGTAGAACGCCCAGATCCACTGGTCATTTGGATCGACCATGACATTAGATACTGATGCCAGTTTTAATGTCAGAGTTTCCCCCTCCTTGATGATGGGCAAGGTTGAATCCATGTTCAGATAGTTGAGTTGGCTTGTTGTCGTTGCGGCGGTCGTCGCTGCCGTGGCCGCGGCGGTCGTCGCTGCCGTGGTCGCTTCGGTGTTGCTGTTTCCAGTTGCTTGCGTACATCCGCTTATGACGGATATCAACATTAGCAGAACCAGCAAAATCATCAACGTCCTTTTCATAGTCATAATAGAACCTCCCTGATATTATATATTTCGTTGTGGCAAATTACCACAATCGATCACCCTTTAATAGCGCCAATCATGACACCCTTGACAAAATATTTCTGAACGAATGGATAGGCGATCAGGACCGGCAAGCATGATATATAAATAACAGCATATTTCATGGATTCAGCCATTGCTAATCGCTTGAGGTAATCCTGAATTTGCATCGTGCTCATCGAATCCATGGAGATATTCATTAATACTTCATTTAGAATCAGGATGCGGCGAAGTACAAGTTGGAGAGGCGCCTTTTCGAGTGACGGCAGAAAAATCATAGCACTAAAGTAGCTATTCCAGTGCCCGACCAGAAAGTACAGCGACATGACGGCAATGATTGGCTTTGAAAGCGGTAGCGTTATTTTCAAGTACATCCCGATGTCGCCATAGCCGTCGATGCGGGCTGACTCAAAAAGGGATTGAGGAATGTTATTTTGTATATATGTTCGCACAATAATCATGTTGAAAACACTGAGCGCACCGGGGACTATCATGACCGCACGGTTGTCAATCAAATTCAGATCGCGGATAAGGATATAGTAGGGAATCAAGCCGCCACTGAAATACATCGTGAAAACGAAAAACACCAACACTAAACCCTTACCCGTGAACGCCGGCTTCCGTGCCATGCAGTAGGCACAGGTAATCGTAAAAAGAAGATTGACTGCAGTTCCAACAACCGCGTAGAAAATAGAATTGGAATAACCGATCCAGATACTGTCATTCTTAAAAACGTTTATATAACCCTCAAAAGTAATATCTTTGGGCCAGATGCTTATTTCGTTCAAGGCTACCAACTGCGGGTTGCTGATTGATGCGATAAGTACAAAATACAAAGGGTAAATCTCAACAATCATGAAAATTGCCAGTAGGAAGAACAATATAACATTGAATGTTCTGTCCGTTCTGGATCTGAACACCATAACATTCCCTCCTTAGAATAGCGAAACATCGGAAAGACGCTTCGCAATGAAATTCACAATAACCAGCAATAGGAAGCTCACTAAGGTATTGAAAAGACCGATCGCTGTTGTAAAGCTGTACTGGGCGCCTATAAGGCCGATTCGATAGACATACGTGGAAATAACGTCCGAAGCTTCCATGTTCAGGCTGTTTTGCAACAGCAGTATTTTCTCGAAGCCGACACCCAACAGACTCGCCAGGCTGAAGATGAGAAGAATGATAATCGTCGGAGCGATACTGGACAGGTCAATATGCCAGATTTTCTGAAACCGATTTGCTCCGTCAATGACGGCCGCCTCGATCAGTTCAGGGTCTATCCCACTCATCGCAGCCAGATAGATGATGGAACTCCAGCCAACGCCCTGCCATACCCCGCTGAACACATAAACAGTCTGGAACCACTTCGGTTCGATCATGAAATTGATACGCTGAAAACCCAGCAAAGCCATGATGTTATTGATCACGCCTGTATTGTTGTTGGTGAATAGCAAGATCATGCCGCACATGACGACGGTAGATATAAAGTAAGGTGCATACGAGATCATCTGTACGGCTTTCTTGAATTTTCGGTGTACACATTCATTCAACAAAATCGCCAATAGAATGGGAGCCGGAAAACCGATGATCAATGAGTAGAGCTGAATTGTTACGGTATTTTTCAAGGTCAGCCAGAAATGATCCATGGTCAGAAAATGGAAAAAGTGCTTCAGCCCAACCCACTGACTACCCACGATACCTTCTTTAAAACGAAAATCCTTAAAAGCAATCTGTATCCCATACATAGGAATGTAATTGAAAATGAAAATAACCAGAATCGACGGTAGGATCAACAAGTATATCTGATAGTCACGAAAAAAATTCTTGCTTGCCAGACGGGCAATTTTTTTCATCCTGTATGTATTTGTCGTCTGGCGTTCTGGGTACATTGCCATTTATAATGCTCCTAATTCAGCTTGTGCATATTGCTTAAAATCTCCTGATGTGTTTGATAATAGCACAGGCCAATTCCACATATCACAATCGTTTTTTGAAACCCATACCGTTTATTGGAGCACCCTCTTTGGTTCATGTAACGTATTTTGGAAAGTAATACCGTTTTTTCTTTTATACTGCATGGATTCTATCTAAAGTGTTTGTTTTCATATATAATATCGGATATAGCTTGTTTTTCTCAAATCGATCTGCAAGCGACGAATAATTTTATAACATAATTTAATAATTCAGCGATAATAGTGATGGGAGGCTGGGTTGTGCACTTTGTTTTCCGGCATCTAAAAATTTACTACAAAACCCACAATCGTGTACTCATCAGATATATAGTCACGTACTCGTCAATTCTCTTCCTACCTTGCCTGATCTTCGGATTGTTCCTGTTTAATCGGGCCACAACGCAGATCAAGAACAATGTTATGGCCTCCCAGCAATATACAGCAGAACAACTGTCTTCTTCGCTTTCATCGGAATTCAATGATCTTGTGCCTATCGTAAGTCAGATAGTTAAAAACAATCACATTTTCTGGCCTTCATTGTGGGAAAATGACAACTACAATCGGACAGCCTTAATTTGGGAACTGAACAAATACAAGCAATACAGCGTGCTCCTGCAAGATTGTATCCTCATTTACCGTAATCATGATGCCGTTTTTACATCATCCACGCAAGATACGATAGATGATTTTTTTAGCTTGTTTCAGGTTGACTCTATTACAGAAACCAAAATTATGTCTACGACAAAGACATGGGATATTATTTCTTCAAATATTTATGACAGCAGAAGAAATATTGAGTACCAGGCTCTTCTTTATGTCATACCATTCAGTATTGAAAATGTCCTTTCGAATGATATGGTTATTGTCTTTGTCATACCTAGGGAATTTCTTGATAAATGGTCACAACGTTTTCTTGGTTCTCAGCCGTATTACCTGCATTTGTTTGATGAAAGTGAAATCCCAGTCATGTCATTTGGTTCGTACATTAGTGATTCGGCTATTCAAATAGAAGAATTCAACAACTGCACTTATAAACAGCAACTGCTTTATATGGATAAACAGGCCGTAACGCTGTTTAAGTTTTCTGTCGGAATCAACAAGCTGGACATGATCCTTGAAACACCAATGGACAACATCATTCAACAACTTGTTGCGTTTCGTAAGTTGTTTATCATGAATGGAATCCTGATCATGATTCTCGGGATGGTATTGGTTATCTTATTCTCATATTACAACTACGTACCTCTAAAAAAAATCATGCAATCCATGAAATTTCTTTCGCCAGCAATCGTCTCGGCAGACAACAGCAATGAATTCAAGCAGATTGATACGGCTATTTCGGCTGCTATTACGAAAAGCAAAAATCTGGAATCATATATAAATCAACAGGGGAAAATCTATTTTTCAGAGACTCTCTCGTTACTTTTGGCCGGCAGCATCTTTTATAAAAAAATTGACAAGTATTTCGATATAACCACCTGGCTACCGGGGCCGCATTTCTGTGTTCTGGCGATCCACCTACAGGCCTGCGAGCCGGACATCCATCAAAATCAGCTGATTACATCTGCTTTGGCGTCATCACTGGATAGGCTCTGCAAGCATGCTATTGTCGAGGTGCCGTCCTACCGATGCACGGCGATTATCTTTTGTCTGGAGGAGAATGATTATTCATGCATGCATGAACGCGCTGGAGATATATACAGCAAAATCAGTGCCCGATATCCTTTATACATGGGTGTGTCCAGTTTGCATGCTCAGATTGGCGAATTGAGCCAGTGTATGATCGAAGCGTACTTATCGCTCGACTATACCGAGAAGAAAAAAGAATTGGCAATTCAGTATTACCAGAATTCGTTTGGTAACAAACTTCACCTGAATCTTATGCCGGATACCGTCGTCAATGCATTCACCCAGAGCTTGAAAAACGGCAACCGCTTACAGTGCATCAACATTTTCAACAACATGATGAACACCATAGACAGTGGTCAGAACCAGATTTTCACGCAGATTCAATATTATGACATAGCAAATACAGTCCTGCGCATTATCGGAGATCTGGATCTTGAGGATATCACCCTCGACATCAATTTTCTTGAACTGTATCAGGACTTGGAAAAATTTCGAAACAAGATGAACCTGATCCTGACCGATGTCTGCAAGCGGGTGGCCATGCATTACGAGCACAGTAATGTAGACCCGTTCAGTGACATTCTGGCATATGTAAATGAGCATTATTTGGAATACGATATGTCCCTGGATAAATTGGCCACCGATTTCGATATGTCCATCTCTATGATCAGTAAGATGTTTAAGGCATCTGTTGGTACTGGATTCAAAGAATACCTCATCAAGAAGCGTCTGAACACGGCAAAACACCTGCTATGCTCGACAGACATGCCGATACATAATATTACAACGGCCGTGGGCTACACCAATAATTCGCATTTCATCAAAATGTTCAAGATTTCCGATGGCATGACACCAGCAGAGTATCGCAAACAATACGGCTATGTTAAGTGAATCTGTTATCGACTAGACGAGGTTCGGTGTGATCCTTAACACGCCTCCTGCTAGCACTTGCGCTTATGCCTAAATTCAACTAATTATTTTAGTTGCCTGTTGACATTATGCCATATCAAACTGCTATTATCTACTATCGTCCGATTTTGAGCATACTTCTCACAAACACCCAAAATGATAGTTCCGCATGTCTGCCTTTTTGCTATCTGGTAGGTCAGGGCCTTACGACCACTTTTTCCCATAAGAACGCAGCTTGCGACTTTCACCGCACTATGCTCAAGCATTCATATCGCAGCTTTGGAAACTTGGGTTTCAACGACTCTATCGATGGGTATGAGTCGGGTAAGTGAGTAGATCGTAGACTGTTTCCCATCGAGTAACTCTCTTTTTTGGCAATACGAAACCTGCAACCAGTTATTTACAGATGATGACTGGTTGCTTCTTTTGCATATTCGTCGAACAAGCGAAGATAAAGCCTGTAATCGGCGAGTGAAACGTCGGGTGGGGTCTGGTGATCGACAGAAGGGATGAACCCTCCGCTGCGCATCACTGGCAAAAGCCTTTCGAATTCGGTACGGATCTCGGATTCACCGCGATTCATGACGCGTTTATCAAATCCACCGAGCATGAGGAAATGGGGATAGGTTGACCTGATTTCGGCGACATCGACACCCGACTGCCGTTCAAGCGGATATATTCCTTCAATCCCACATTCGATTAGCCAAGGCAGCAGGTCATGGACCTGGCCGTCGCTGTCGACAAATACTTTCATGCCGGCTGCTTTCAATCGAGGGATTATCTGCAGGTAATAGGGTCTAATAAAGGTATGGAACAGTTCACGGGACAGCATCGGGCCGTGGTTATAGGACATATCTTCGGCAAAACCGACCATATCGGGTGTCAGGATGGTCAAAAGAGCATCGAGCGTTCGCTGGTGAAAGGCAGTCAGATCCTGGTTCATGCGCAGCATCAACAACGGTTGGTCGTAGAATGCAAAAAAATGATTTTCAATGCCAAACAAACTGCGCGGAAACCAGAAAAAGCCGTCCAGCCAGAGCCGGATCGACAGGTCGCCATCGTCATGCCGTTTCTTCAAACTCCGGGCCTCATCACAAAGCCGTGTGATGGCTTGATCGGGATACAGTAGAGGTAGCAGAGCCTCATAGTCGGCTTCATCCTTGAGGATACCGGCTCCATGATAAGCTGGCTGTGGGCATGCGGAGCTGATCGGAGCAGCAGAAAGGCAATAGAGTTCATCCAGTTCAAAATAGCGTAACGCGCGTCCCAGACTGGCCGGAAGAGACATCTCCAAATCTGAAGGTAATCCTTCCTTGATCCAGCGATCGATAGTTAAATTCCACCAGGGTGCCCATTCGACAACCGGCAATCGGTCTCCTGGCGATTGGAAATTGAGAACACAGACAAAACGATCACGTGCATTCATCTTGTTTCCTCCCAAATCTGGAAATAGCGACGTCATCAGCTTGTTCTTAAGGCCCATCTACGCTAAGATTATTAGCGACAACCATACAGTAACCTATCATCTGTCCGAGGGGAATGGACTTCATGAACAAACAATGGGACAAAACGAACATCAAAAAGGACACATGTCCGCTTCTGAGCTGGCCGGTTGAACAAGGCGTTTCGCGACTGAGTAATAGGCTGGGGGTTCAAACGTATAAATCACGGCAGCGGGTGATTGTTCATGCTCATCCTTTCTATGAAGTAGCACTGATCAATCGCGGCAGCTGCATTCATCAATTTCGAAGCCGGAAAGAAGTTTTGATTCCAGGTGATTGTTTCTTGATTCCATTGTATGAACCGCATGCTTATTCTATTTACAATGAGACCGAAATCATCAACTGCCTTTTTCAAGCGGATGTACTGGATATATGCCAAACAGAATTTGGACAATTGACAGCGCAACAACAACCGTTCGCACGATTACTTGATCCGGGGCAAGACTGGCAGGTGATCCATTTGCCGCCCAGGAAACTGACGTATGTCCGTTGTCTCCTACAGCAGATCAGCAGGGATGTGCGGCCAGTCGAAGGTCAGCCGATGTCGACAGACCAATCAGATTTGGATGATCTTGTTGGTTATCATGGACTCATGCTACTTTTGTTGGAGCTGACCAGACTTAGCGCTGGATATTCGATTCATCAAACCGACCGACACATCGATCCCGGATCAGAGCGAATTCAAGCAAAATCAGACGACGGTCGCCAGGTGATCAGCAAACTTCTGGCTTATATGCAGACGAATTTGCAGCACCCGATATCCATGCGGCAACTGGCTGAACATATCCACCTTAGTGAGGGGCATTGTCGCCGTTTATTCGTTCGGTACACCGGGTATGCGCCTATGGCTTTCCTGAGTCGGCTGCGACTCAATCACGCGCTTATCCTACTTGAAAAAGGTAGTTATTCGGTAAAAGCGGTTGCAGAGCAGGTTGGTTATTCTGATCCCGGCTATTTCGCCCGTGTATTCCGACGCCAAATGCAAGCTGTTCCGCGGGATTTCTTACCGCATGCATGATCCTCATAATCAACTGGATTATTGTTTATAAAGATTACACCGGCTATTGTTTTGTTGCCCATGAGATAAGCATCAAGTGACTGTTCTAATGACCAAAAATACGGAACGAACATAGCTGATTCCAGTTATTTTCACAGCAAAATTACGGGGGTCAATGTATGTTTTAACATGATAAGTACTCGGTTTTATCATATTGAATATGGAGATAGCGCTGGAGTGGGTGGCAGCCTTCAGCGCAGCGGTATCAGCGTTGAAGCAGACGGTAACCGGAGATTTTAACCTGGTAAATTTGGACGAAGTCAAAGTCCTAGCGGGCGGGGACATTACCGGTAGAGTGCAACGATAGAGCTGTGATGTTCATCTGATGTTTGTCGCCACTAATTCTACCAACAATTGCACTCAAAACAATTCATTATTTCTCACACCACCTTCGATTACAGTTATTATTAAGCAATGACAAACACCACCACACCTAAATACATGCTTTCCTAAACCGCAGGTCGTTGGTTCGAATCCAATCGGGATCACCATATCAAAGCCGCCAGACTGGCTATTCTGGCGGTTTTCTTATATTTGTAGGTTAATATTATTTTATAACATGAATATATTTATATTTATGATGTTTGTTTGATGTTTGTTTTTACGAGCTAATAGGGATGTTATTTCGCATTACAAAAGGTGTTCTAACCCACGTTTTCCTCACACTATGAATCCTCTTTTCGATGAATTTGCAGCCTCCTTCCTGTAGGGGGGCAAATATTTTCGCCGGTGAATGCACAGCCAGTTCCTCATTGCGGAGGATCTGAAGCCAATAATAATATCTGCTTTACCTGATGTTTTGTTCGGCACACCAGCGCTTGACACTCTGACCGCTGGACTTTTGCTCCAATATCCACTGCCGCCATTGCTTTGCCAGCACCTGATACCTGACACTGCTCATTTCCATACGATCCCTCCGATTACTCTGCGAGTGTTCCGTAGCACTCCGTTTGCTTTCATTGTGTTTGGAGTGGTCTCGGTTTACTCTGAAAGTATTTCAAAGGACATTTTCTCATTCGCAGGGACAGCTGGAAATCCAGTGTTTTATTGGACGCTTACACAAGGTTACTGACAATCACAGCTTTTCTAAATGTATATTAGCCTAAGGCATTTAACCTGTAATAGGCAGGTAGCCGTCAATATAGGCCCGAAGGTCGTTTTGTCATCTTAGTAAATGAGAACCAAACAAGCACCGGATTCATTGTAAAAATGAGACCGGATTCGGTGATAACATGTCGTCGGAATATGCAAAGGTGTTTGATGCTGCAATTTCCATGGTTATTCACTCTATTTCAGCGTTGCATTGAGTTGATCGATGGAAAGAGTTTTGTTTGGAGAAAAACTATCCGACATACAGTAATTGACAAGATGTTTAAATAGATAATCTACATTCGGTGAAGAGATGTTATGTCTATCCATATTAAGAGTGCTAATCAATACTCCTCCCTTACCAAGTCGGAATTCGAACAGATACGCTCGCCGGTGAAGGCGGTAATCGATCCCGTAAACAATTGGAGACACATCCAGCCCAAGCTCATCGATATCCACAGCAGGTGCTTGCTCAACAAGCTCGAAAAGCGGGTATTCCCAACAGTCCTCACCTGCAAATGGCATTGCCGGGTGATGCTCCACAATGCCAGTAATCTGCTCGTTATTACTGTGGTTGAGGTACCAGATCCTTTTCTGTTCCCACCATGGGGTCTTGAAACTGTTTTGGGTACGCGTCTCTTGGAAGGTATCTGCTTTCGCAAGTAATAGTAGTACCGATCCGTTTTGTACTGCCTCCAGCATTCCGTTGTAAAGATAGCTTGTCACGAGAACATGCTTCTCACAGAGTGGAAGCGGGATCGTAAAGTGTTTTATTGGGTAGATATACTCCTTGAATAGAAACCGCGAGAGATAGTGGATATATATTTCCTTATCTGAGTCGAACTCCAGTTTCGGGAAAGCCCAGAAGCACCACTCATTTTCCAATTTCATCTCTAGCGAGTCGAGCATCACCGACAGTATGTACTTTTTCACTGAATTTTCACGCGGTAGATCAGTTTTCCACTCCACCATCGGGATTAATCCATGTCCAGAAAACTCAATATGAATAATATGACTTTTACCTTCAGAAAGCGAGAGGGTTAGTTTACCGGAGAATGGCCCATCTTCACCGAAACGGGAGAGTAGTATCCGAAAGACCATCTCTTCCCCCGCTCTATGCAGGTAGCTATCGGTGTCCCAAAGTAAAACGCACTGGTTGTTTATCTGTGAAAATTCTTTTGCTGTGAACGCCTTGTCCTCATAGAATTGATTCAAAACTCCCTGCGTAGTGTTGTAGTAATCAATCAGTGTCCAGACGTGATAACCACAGAAATAGGGCGAGAGCCGAGCCTTTTCGATGTTCAGCTTGTGACATAGCTTTTGGAGCGAAAAAGAACTTTTGTGAGCACGCTCATATAGCCCACGGAGTTCTCCATCTATCACTGCGAAATTTTCAAGGTACGGCTGTTTTATGAGCGCATTCTCGAATCGTTCCACCAACGATATGTCAGGCATAGTAGTATAATTTCCCATTTCATGCACGATTTGCGGTTTTCCAGAATCGTCCCGCAAAAACATATCGTTTAGCTCTCCATAAGGCAAGAAATCGGTATATTCAGCCGGACAGATGCTGGAGTAGTCATGATATTTGCCTACATCACAAGCCATAAAATTGCCGTCTGTAGTGGTCGTTAGCCGGTAGGGATCAAGTTCCTTTGCTGTTGAATACAGTTCCTCCTCGAAGGGAAATCCCCATTCCATCTCATTACCACCGCACCACGCCATTATGCATGGATGACTTCGCTTTTCTTTAATCAAGTCACGCCACTCAGAAAGGAATAGCTTCTTGTTTGCGTCATTAAAACGGGAAATGATAATATTAGCCAACGCTAGCTCTGGTTGGATCAGTATTCCCAACTCGTCAGCGGCATCGAGATAAGCCTCGAAAGGGAAGTGACTGTGATGCCTCACCATGTTGAAGCCATATTCCTTAGAGCGTCTTATACCGTGATAGTAATATTCCGACTTTGTGGCATCCGGCAATCCGTCAAGCGGAAAGACGAAATCATCTCCATATCCAAGAAGATAATATGGCTTCCCATTCAGCCAGAAATCCCTGCCACGAGCCTCGAGATGCTTGAATCCTACACGTCGGCAGATGCTGTCTTCATATCCGTTAGCTGAAAGAGTCAGCTCAATATTATATAGTGTTGGGCTTTCAGGACTCCAAAGGTCAAACTGCTCCGCGTTGAAACACTCTTCATAGCAACTCTCGCCTACATCTATCAACTTGGTGATAGTCCTTCTTGCGACAATTTCGTTCTCAGCTCCAGTAATCGTGATGCGAAACTCCGCTTTGGCTGCATTGATAGAGTCATTTTGAGCAGTGAATAAGAGTCGCACTAGTCCAGCGGGCAAGTCGAGCGGAGCATAGATGTCAGTAACTCTCACCAGTTCACTCATTTCGAACGCCACCGATTCGTATATCCCGGCGATCAGGGTAGTATTCATATCAAAGACAGATGCACCGCCAGTGATATCGAAGCTGTCGTCGCGCTTACTGTCAGCCTTAACCGCCAAAATGTTCTTGCCAGCTTTCGCTATAGAAGAGATATCCGCAGAAAAAGCAGATTGAAAACCTTCATGTTGTTTTACCTTTTGCCCATTCAAAAATACGTTTGCGTAGCGGAAAACACCGCCGAATCGTATCTCAAGATGCTTGCCTATGTACCTCGGTGGAACAGTAAATGTGGTTCGGTACCATCCACAGCCTACAAAGTCTCTGTATTTATTTTCCAACCGCCAGCTTCCCGGGACCGCGAGTCTATCTCCGAAACAATATTTTGAATTTAAAAATTCGTCGGCCTCTCCTACTTTATCGTGATCGATGCAAAAGTCCCATATTCCGTTTAGTGAGATCGTTTTCATGATTGTTCCATTACCTTTCTGAGCTCAAACCAACTCTTTTATCCCTTTACCGCTCCGAGCATGATTCCCTTAACAAAGTACTTTTGCAAAAACGGATATACAACGGTTATTGGAAATGCAGTGACTATTAATGTCGCCACGCGGACTGTAACAGGGCTTATGGCATACACTGCTGTAGAACCAGCTGCCAATTTACTGTTCATCTCGTTGGCTGCCTCCGCCATTGCGATCATCCTCGACATAACCGCCTGCATAGTAACTAAGCTATCCGAACTTGTGTATATAAGGGTATCGAAATATGAATTCCATTGGCTAACGATTGTGAACAATGCTATTGTCGCAAAGATCGGGAGTGAGGTAGGAAAAATAATTCTGAAGAAGATATTGATCACTCCTGCACCGTCGATGAATGCGGATTCCTCCAATTCCTTTGGGATAGAATCGTAATAAGCAATAAAAAGTATTGCGTTGAATATCCCGAACATTGTCGGAATAATATAAACTAAAAAATTATCTAGCAGTCCAAGATTCTTGATCAACAAATAGCTTGGTATCATACCTCCGCTGAAATACATCGTGATAGTGAAGTAGATCATATACGCCTTGCGTCCGAAGATTTCGCGTTTACTCAATCCATAGGCAACTAACCCAGTAAAGGCGCAGGAAAGCACAGAACCAAGTACTGCTCGCAGTACCGAATTGCGCAGAGCAGTAAGAATGTATGGACTATTCAGGACAAATTCGTAATTCTCCAATGAAATTTTTCGTGGCAAAAAATAGAGTGGTCCTTTCAATGCGTCTATACCATCGTTGAAGGATAGAATCAAACAATACCAAAAGGGGTACAACGTAATGAAAGCGATGATCAGCATGAGGCAAGTGTTTATTATATCAAACATTTTGTAGTAAGCCCGGGAAGATTTTCTGTGGCGCAACGAATAACTCATCAGAACAGTGCCTCCCCGTTAAGCTTTTTTACAATAGAATTGGCAGTTAACATCAACATCGCTGAAATACAAGAAAGCACTAAACCTATCGCAGTAGAGTAGGAAAAGTCCATTTTAACAAGTCCGGTCGTGTACACATAGTACGACAAGACATTGGACCGGTCAAAATTGAGGTTATTGGAGAGAAAAAAAGCCTGATCGAATGCTGTCCCGGTTAGCGAACTGATGTTCAGAATCAATAGTATCGCTATGATACCTTTGAGTGAAGGTAGTGTTATATACCACATCCGCGCAAAACGTCCTGCACCGTCTATCTTCGCTGACTCGTACTGTGTTTCATCGATCCCGGATATCACGGCAAGATAAATGATTGCACTCCATCCTAGTTCTTTCCACAGGTTGGCGATGACCACCATTCCCCAGAAGTACTGTGGCATTGTCATAAAATAGATTGGACTCGTGATTAGTCCCAATTTATGTAACAGAACATTTATCAGACCATCCGAGGCAGAGAGCATAGAATCAAGTATCACAGCCATAATAGCCCATGAGATGAAATGAGGAAGATAGCTTATTGTTTGGGTTGTACGTTTGAAACGCATCGAGGTTATCTCATTTAGTAATAGAGTAAAGATTAATGTTGCAACAGTTCCGACCACGAGCGATATAGCAAATATTCCGACTGTATTGAAAATAGCGTTTTTTATATAGTAATCGCTGAACATACCAGAAAAATTACTTAACCCCGACCAAGGGCTTCTCAGTATACCTTTTCGGAAGCTAAAATCTTTAAAAGCTATGATTAATCCGCTCATAGGAACATAGGCAAATATGCCGACAAATGCGACACCAAGCCAGATGATAAAATGATACGGAGCCTCTCTTTTTAGTCTGCTACGTGAGAATTTGTTTTTCTTTTTTATTGTTACAAGCTCTGTTTTCACAGTGCTATGCATATTGCATCCCACCTAAAATCAATATTTTCGGCCATTACATAGGATTTGCTCAACAAATCGGCCTGCATTTATTGTGCATAAAATGCTTGAAATGTCCTTTTTGCAGGCTTTTTTAGTTTGTTGAGCAAGCCCTTCATAGCATTAAAAAACTTACACAAAGCGTATTTGAAGGCTCCGCCGTTTTTTTAGAACGGCGGAGCCCGTTCGCGTAGAGATCAACCGATGAAATTGTAGCCCATTGCCTCGTATTGGACCTTTAAGTCCTCAAGTATCGGAATGTACTTCGAGTATAGATCCTTTACACCAACATCATCGAGTGCCTTGAGCATAGCTTGCATGGAGGCGTCAAACTCTGTGTCGCTATTCGAGAGAATAACTTTGGGTATCTCGTTTTTGAGAACCTCTTCGCATTGCGCTTTTAACACAGCCAAGTCGCTTCCACCCTCGACAAATGCTGAATTGGGCAGGTTTGCTGTGTAATCAGCTTTAGGCGGAGCAATCGAGGTTGTCCAGGCATCCATAATCGTCTGTTGCTGTTTTGCATCCTCGTTCAAGCGGTTAGCGTAGACAGTAAGAACGTCATAGTAATTCGGAAGGGTTAGCCATTTGTGCCGATAGTCGTGTATTCCCAGTGCATTGAGTTCAGTAAAGTCGAGACCCTCTGCTGCCCCTATGCGTTTTGTATAATTAATGCCCTTATCATCGGTGAGAATCTCATAATGCTCTCCTATTAAGCCGTGGTTTAAAGTGAGATTTGCTTCCTCAGTGTGCAAGTATTGCAGAAACTTAATGGCACGTTCTGGATTTTCGCTGTCTTTTGTGATTACAATCATATTTGAAGAAGCGCAGGACATCGCCGGTATGCTTAAGACAAAATCTGCACCAGCCTCAGAAACGATTGGAGCATATCGCAGATATTTTGCGCCAGGGACATTCTCTGCCAGCGCTGCAGAGGAAGCACCCACCATCCAAACATTATTTCCGATGTTAAACAACAAAGAGCCAGAGGAGTATTCTTCATTGAAATTTGCTACAGCAAACATATCTGGGGTTATATAACCCTTGCGGTATATCTGATTGAGGAAGCTGAGGTAACTCCTGCCAATATCATTGGAAACAAAGTACTCCACCGTACCAGCTTCAGCATTATAGTCGAGTCCCTGGCTGGTACCAGCCATACCTGCAACTCCACCAAACATACTGTAGAATGGCTGTCCAGTCCAGATGTCATAGATACCCGTAAGGAAAGGATATTTAATCTCAGGATATTTATCTTTGATTTTGTCAAATGCATCAAGTGTAAATAGAAGATCGTCAGTGGTCTCCAGTTTCGGATTCCCCATCGCTTCAAGCACATCGGCGCGGGCTGCGAATCCACCATTCATAGTAAAGTAAGGGCTGGAGAAATAGTCAAAGGTGCCGAACTGGTTCGGCAGACTATAAATTTTGCCGTTATCTTTTGTTAGAAAGGCGACTTCCGCAGGGTCAAGCATGCTTTCGAACATTGGGCAGTACTCGTCAATAAGATCTGTAATGGGATAGATATACTCCCCTTCGATCATTTCAGTCATATAGACAGAGCTACCACTGAATCCTTGGATAAAATCAGGGAGTTTATCGCCGCCAGCGAGCATCAAAGTTAGTTTGTTTCCTGTATTATCAGGCGCAAAAATGTATTCAAGGGTAACTCCGGTGCGTTCGGTTATGTAATTGGCGACGACATCGTCATCCATTCCCCATGTCCAGTTGCTATCATCAACAGAATTTTTATAAATACTGAGAGTAACTGGAGTCACATCATACATCCATTCCATATTATCAGGATCATCAGTCCTTATGACCGGCGCATCCCACGGGGCAACTCCAACTGGTTCTGACTCAGTCGTGGAAGTCGCTGGCTTGGTGCTATCTGAACTAGAATTCACTGGTTTGGAGCTTTCACTTTCGGTAATGTTTTTGGTACAACTTGTAGATAAGCTGAACACGAGCACGATTGCAAAAAAGATGTATAGTAATCGTTTCATTTTACAAAACTACCTCCTGTTATTATTCACCTAGAGTCATTCTTCATAGCCAAGAAGCCTCCATCAAATATATCCGTCACAAAGCTAATGCGACGTTAATATAATTTGAAAAAGAGTAAGGATCCATACGTCTATAATTTACACTATTCTACATGAGGTTCAAATACACATTTGTGATCTTGCAATCCATAATGTGACTATTTATAACATATAAGCACGGACTTATAAAATATGTGATACTATATTTGTGAGATCGAAAAGAAAGGGTGCCTGACATCATGCTAAAGGTTTTGATTGTTGATGATGAGAGACTCGACGCCAGCTTGCTTGCCGCGATAGGCGACTGGCAAGCCCTCAATATGCAAATAATCGGAATAGCAGCTGATGGTAAGAGTGCGAAGAAACTTTATTCCGATCACAAACCAGATATCGTGATCACAGATATTGTCATGCCCTGCGGTAATGGGACTGAACTCGCGGAATGGATAAGCAGACAGGACACATTTTCGAAGATAATATTCTTATCCGGGCACCGCGACTTTTCTTTTGCGCAGTCCGGAATAAAAAGTGGTGTCGAGCGATATCTTTTAAAACCGGTTGAGCGCTTGGAATTAAACAAAGCCCTCGCAGATGCAGCAAAAGCATGTATCGCTGAAAAAAAACAACGTTTTGAACAGGATATCTTCAAACATGCATTGAAGGAGAACATGCCCAGGCTACGTGAAGATTTTCTTCGCAGATGGGCCAACGGAGGCGCAGGCAGCGAAGAGGAGATTAAAGAACAACTCGATTTTTACGGGATAAGGCTCGGACAAAGTGGGATAGTTGCGCTTCTATTACGGCCCGACCGAAAAAAGAATCCATGGGCTGAGTTGGACTGGCGACTCTCCCAGCTCAAATTGCAGAGTGTAGCAGCAGATGCGATGAAGACATTTTCAATAGTGCAAAATGATAGCTGTGTTTTTCCTAACGGCTTAGCAGGGGAAGTGATGCTTCTGCTCGGTATCTCTGATAAAGACTGGCACGAACGCGCTGGAGCTTTAAGTGCAGAGATATGCTCGATGACAAAGAATCTATGTGGCTTCGAGATTTATATTGGAGTTGGTAAGCGGATAGAGAATTTTGTCATGTTACCAGAGGCCTGTTCTAGTGCAGAAATAGCGTTGAGCAGCCGATATTTTGCGGAAAGTGGTCGGATAGTTTTTTTCGAAGACATCGCTTTCGACAGGATGGACTCTGATATAACGTTTTTTTCTGCGCTATACAAGGACAACTTCATAAGCGCGACTTTTGAGGTGGACATCCATGAGCTTGACCGGCTCTGCAATAAGTTGTTGGATGAGTTATCGAGGAAAAATGTTTCGCTTGACAGAGTACGCTTATTCTGCGTTGAAACGACAGGTTCTGCCTGTGAGAACCTGCGCAGAATCAATGAAATAGCCGTAACGGGGCTAGATCTACGCTATTATGAACCATTTTCACAGGAGACGGTGGCGGGGGTTGTGACATGGATGCGAGAATCGCTTTTTAAGATATGCATTGTGTTAAAGAAACTAACATTAAAACGAAGTCACAGCATCGCCGAGGCAGTAGAAA
>JAWSUP010000037.1:0-17224 GCA_033549405.1 Bacillota bacterium
GGATTCGCCTGCGCGTTCGGGATGGTTCCAGTGTGGCAGGATATGGACCATCGGGGTGTCCGTCCAATGGGATTGGTTCTGGTAATAAGCGTCCTTGGGCTGCAGGAACAGGTCGAGGGCGCCAGACTGGGAACAGAGCCTGGGCCAGACTGTTTCGCCGCGGTGTTCGATGCCGGCCCACTGGTATCCGCCACAGACCCAATCCCTTTCCATGATAAACCGCCAGGTCGTCTGCCGGTCACTGGCGAAGTGGCCGACGGGATGGTCATGGGCCCAGAGGTAGCCACGCTTTTCATCGTCCGGCCAGTACCAGCCGCGGGTCGTCCCGACGGCACAGCATTCGGCCGCGACAACCGGCTTGTCCGGATAAAGGGCATGGATCTCGTCATACTGGCGCAGGTTGTAGTTGATCCCGATCAGCTCTGAAGCCGCGGTTGCCGGAGCATGCAGCGGATCGTGGGATATCGCTGTCGTAACCGGCCTGGAATTGTCAAAACGGTGGACAAATGCTGTCAGAGTCTCCAGGATGCGGCGGCCGCTGTCGGTCTTGTGGAGCGGCTCTTCATTGCCGACCGACCAGATCACGACTGACGGATGGTTGCGGTCGCGTTTGAGCATCATCTCCAGCTGCGCAAGGCCTGTCGGCGTCGATTCAAACCAGCGCGTCTCATCCATCACCAGAAAACCAAGTTCATCCAGTGCTTCCATGGTCGCCTCTGCAGGCGGATAGTGCGATGCCCGGTACCCGTTGGCGCCCATCTCCCTGAGGCGGCGCAACCGGTAACGATGGATCCGGTCAGGCATGGCTTTGCCGGTCAGGCCGTAGTCCTGGTGACAGCAGACACCTTTGATCTTGACCGGCCGATCGTTGAGGAAAAAGCCTTGCTGCGGGTCGAAGCGGATCGCGCGAAAACCGAAGCGTGTCTCCTGTCGGTCCACGACATGGCCGTCAACCGAGACGACTGTCAACAGCGTATACAGGTTCGGTGCATCCGTATCCCAAAGCTGAGGGTTCTGTACCATCAGCTGCTGTGTCAGCGTTGCCTTGTTTTTTGCCGGTATTTTGACCGGTCCGGTCGATTCGGCAATGGTTTTTCCTCCGGCGTCCACAATTGACGAAGAAATGGTGGCGCCTGTCTCCTGCAGCGTATCGTTGCAAAGCGTCGTTTCAATCGGAACCTGCCAATTCAGAGGATTTAGACGTTTGGGATTGACCCAGACGCCCCACTGGTCGACTGCTACAGGTTCTGTCTTGATCAGCCAGACATGGCGGTAGATGCCGGCGCCTTCGTACCACCAGCCCTCATGGTTGGTGGCGATGACGTGTACGGCGACGACATTTTTCTCACCATAGCGGGCGATATCGCTGATGTCGACCGTAAAGGAGGTGTAGCCGCAAAAATTGCGCTCCATCAGGCAACCGTTGACGTAGACAACTGCATGGGTCGCAATCCCCTCAAAGTGGATCAGCAGCCTGCGCCCGCGGTCTGTTGCTGGAATGTCAAAGTGGCGCCGGTACCAGGCGTTGTGGTAATCGAAGTATCCGAGGGTGTTGTTGTTCTGCGGTTTGGGTTCCTGCCGGATGATGTAGTCATGCGGCAGATCGACATTTTCCCACAGCTCCAGAGAGCGGGCCCCCTGGTCCGGATAATCACATGCGGCCGGTCCCCACAGGGCTCGTTCTGTTTTCGATTGCAGGTAGAGCGGTGTTTTGGTCGGCGGCAGGTCGATCAAGATATCGCCGTCGTGAAAAAGCCAGTTAAAATCGAACAGCAGTTTTTCGCGCATTGGGTCCTCTTTTCTGTTTCTCTTTCACTTTTCTCTGTTAAGTTGCTCAATCAAGTTACTCTGTCAAATCATCCGGTCATGGCCGGTCGATCATCAGTCCCGGCGCATGACGACAAAACGCTTCCAGCACATCGGTGTAGTCGCCGGCGATTTCAGCCATGTGATGGATATACGGGCCGTAGATAAGTTTCTTTTCCCATTTGCTGTAATCATCGAATTCAGCCCAGATATAGGTGCCGAATGTGTAGGGTCCGTCGACTGCTTTGAACCGGCCGTCGAGCAGCGAATACTTGCCTTCGGCTGAATCCAGCCTGGCGATGGTGTATACACCGTCTTTCACCTGGAAACTCGGTTTCATGTTGAAAATACGGGCAGGTGATTCTGGCTTTTTCAAAGACCAGGCAAAGGGTCCGCAATGCCAGAGCAGTTCGGCATTGGGGTTCTCGGGATGGCGCACGGTAAATTCACCGAAGAACGGAATGTCTTTACCGCGGGCAGCACAGGACAAAAGGGCCATGCTGATGGCGCCGCAGACATCCGACTCGCAGGTCACGATCAGCTTCTCGTCGGCCAGCATGCTCATGGCGATGCAGGGCATGGCATTGACGGTCTGCAGCATGCAGGTCCAGCATTCGGTGCAGATGACCTGGCAGCCGGTCTCCTGCATGATCCGGCGGAACGTCTCTCTGAATGCTGCCATGCGGAACAGTGATTCATCATCAAGCCCGCCCATATCTTTGTATTGGTCCTTCAACAGCTGAACATCGGCCGTCAGCTCTGCCGGCTTTTCTTGCATGACCGCCTCAAAGATCTCGGTGACGGCGGGCATATTGACCGGAACGACATCGATTCCGAATCTTTCGACCAGTTCACCTTCGTTGAAGATGACACTGGTGAATGGGCGCGGCCGCATGCCGACCTGGGCAATGCGCAGTTTCCGGAAGTTTTTCACCATGCAGGCGACAGACAAGAACTGCTCGAACCCTTTGGCAAAGATGGGCGACTCGACCGGGCAGTTTTCGATGTGCTCGAATGGGACATGGTAGCGTGTCAGCTGTTTGCTCATGGCAAACAGGCCACATTGCGCATCCGTATAGCGGGTGCCGTCCGCTTCGAAGATCGTGTCTTGCGGCGCCCAGATCAGGGTCGGCAACTGCAGAAGGCGCGCCAGCCTGGCGGCCACTTCTTCGCAACCGAAATTGCAGTTGATGATAAAGAGCGCGTCAACCTTCTGCTTTTTGAATTCCTCGGCGATCGTCTCGGCCTGCCTTACATCGAACATCATGCCTTCGTCGTTGAGAAATGAAAGGTCTGTAAAAGTTGTCTGCGCATCACTGTAGTGCGTCCGCACCCATTCTTCGACCTGCTTTTTATTCGCCCGGGCATAGTCCGGATTAAAGATGCCGGTTCTCTTTCCCGGCAGCCAGCGCCGGCATGATGCCAGTCCAATCTTAAGTGTGTAATCCAACATAATGGGTTCCTCCGTCAGGTTATTTATTGTTTTGAAGTTCAACTGCCAGTTTTGGTTCAACAGTGTAATCTCTGGGCAGAAGCCAGGGCTTGCCAAGGATTGTCATTAAATTGATGTCATCTCAATACTTCTTGTTCTCCAGGGCCTTCTCAATGGTGCGAAAGTTCTTATTGGCCTTGTCAAGCTGTTTCATGGCGATCAGTGTGTATAAAGTATCAATAATCGTGTATTGGGCGATGCGGGATGCCAGCGCGACGATCCGGTACTGGGTTTCCCGCGACGCGGTCTCAAGCTGAATGTCGGCCATATCCGCAAGCGGCGACCGGCCGATGTTACTGAGCGAGATGATTCTGGCACCCCGGCTTTTGGCCAGATCGGCAGCATCGACCACATCGCGTGAACTGCCGGAATGGCTGATGGCGAAGATGACATCCCTTTCGCCGGCATGCGCCGCAGCGATGGCCTGCATGTGCGAATCAGTAAAGGCAGTCGCGTGGATGCCCAGGCGCATCAGCTTGTGCATCAGGTCCACGGCGACAGCGTGGGAATTGCCCAGGCCAAAGATGAAGACGGACGGGGCCTGCGCGATGGCACTGGCGGCCAGGTCGAGTCTTTCGGCATTGGCGATACGGCGCGTATACTCGAGCGTCTGGATCGCGCTGTTGAAAACTTTATCCAGGATCTGCTCAGCTCCATCTTCCGGCTTGATCTCCTCATGGACGTTTTCCATCGGCGAGACGATATCCTGGGCGAGACTGACCTTCAGATCCTGGTATCCCTGCATGCCGATCCGCTTGCAGACCCGGACGATCGTGGCGTCGCTGACGCCGCTCTTTTCGGCAAGTCCGGTGATGGACAGGTAAATAACCTCGCGCGGATGTTCCAGGATATAGTCGATCACCTTTTTTTCTGTCAGGCTGATCGTCTTTCTTAAAGTCTGCATCTTGAGCATCAAGGGCGATTCGATCATAAGGGCACCTCCCGAAGATATTTCGATGGCTGGTCAGTCCGGCTGTTCTAGAGACGGCATCACAAGGTTTAATCTCATCAGATCAGCGATGTGACCAGGGCAACAAGTGTCAGAACCTGCAGTTTGCCGTCGCCGGCTTTACCAAGCAGGGCGCTATCGTCGGCAGTCATTGTGACGATACAGTCGGCCCCGGTTGCCGCCAGCTCCTGCAGACGCAGGTCCGCAAGCCGGGCAATGATGGTCGGCTCGACGCAACCGGCTGAAGCGCCGCCGCTGGAACGCGCGTGGTTGCCGCGCCAGGTTGGAGCTGTTACACCGGCCCCGGGAATAGCCCGTAAAAGGGCCGGCAGCGCGTCGGTTTCATGGGTGTAGCGCGCTGAAAAATCATCGTCATGCCACGTGAAGTTCCGGCTGTCCGGTTTGAGCACCAGTTGTCCATTTTCGATCAAATCTGCCAGAAGGTCGGCCATCGTCCGGACCTTGACCGATTCCGGCAAGGGTGTAGTCTCAAGCAGCTCCGGCAGTTCACGCAGCAGGAAAACGTCCCCCGGCGAGAGCGCGACGACCGTTTGGCAACCGCTTTGCCTGATCACTTCGATCAGCTCTTTGAGCTGTCTGGCTGCAGCCGCGCAGGCACCAAGCAGGTACAGCCGCAGCGCCGGAGACGCAGCACCTGTGACAGCGAAGGACAGTCCGGCTTTTTGCAGGAGATCGGCCGCCTGCTGTGTCTGGGCGACAGCGTCATCGGCCCAGACCGGCTCTGCCAGCAGCAGGATGTCGGTGCTGGTTTTGGCGCTGGTGTCAGCACAGGTTTCAGACCGGGTGGCTGCCGGCTTTGGCTGGCCAGCCAGATGATCGATCAATTGCCTGATGTCTGCCGGCGCCTGATCATTTTCCAGCAGTGCTTCACGCGCCGCGATGGTGCAGACGGAAAAGTCCCAGCCGCCCTCACACCACTCTTTACACCAGCGGCACTGCGTGCAGTTGTAGATGTTCCTGATCACATCAGGGTCGGCCGACGCCGCGTCGCGGTTGATCAAGGACAGAACAAGCCCCTGCGATCGCGGAGTCACACCTTCTTCATGGGTGGCGCGAGCCAGGGAACAGACATGGCGGCACATGAAGCAGAACCGGCAGCGGTCGATCGTTTCTTCTTGACGGATTCTCATGGTCATTCTCCTCTGCCCCCAGGGGCTTAAAGACCCATCTTATCCGGGTTCATAATGCGGTGCGGGTCCAGGGCATCTTTGAGTTTCTGGATCACCTGGAATGCCGGGCCGTACTGCTCACGCATCAGGTAACCCATCTTCAGGCCGACCCCATGGTGTTCATTGAGTACGCCGCCTTTTTCCATGGCGACGCGGATGCAGGTGTACCAGATCCGGTTGTACAACGACATTGCCTCGGCAGGATCCTCCGGGACATAAGCCGGATCGACAATGAAACGGTCGTACATCATGCAGCCCCATTCATACCAGTGGGAGAAATGGGCGATGAACTTGGTGCCGGGGAATTGCTCGGCCGCCTGTTTCATGCCGGTGTAGATCTCTTCGACCTTATCGTATGTCGCCACGGTATCCATGGTCCCGAATGCTTCGGGCAAGTCCATAATGTAGGGCGGGTAGAAGAATTTGTAGCGACTGTCCCACCACTTCTGCCCGCATTCGCTGCCCAGGTCTTCAATCGCTGTTTCCTCACAGATATCCCGCGCATGACGCAGCTGGAAGTCGACAATGTCTTCATAACCGTCAAAGCCGAACACGAGGTAGGCGCCGTACTTCTCGATCCCGAGCACGCGATGGATCTGGTGCACCGTTTCTGCTTCATCGTACAGGCGGATCACGCAAGGCTGAAGCCGACGGGTCATGATTTTACGTCCGGCTTCGAGGGCGTCGTGCATGTTCTTGAAAAGGTAAGCCCAGTACTTCCTTGTTTGCGGTTCATCAAAGATCTTGACAGTTGCCTTCGTGATGATGCCCAGCGTCCCTTCAGAGCCGACAAAGACCTGGTTCAGGTCCGGCCCGGACGCATTGCGCGGCACCGGCAGCGTATTGATGATGTCGCCGTTGGGCAGGACCACTTCAAGGTTGATCACCAGATCTTCGATCTTGCCGTACTTGGTCGAGAGGACACCTGTGCCGCGATGGGCCAGGAACCCGCCCAGCGTCGAACAGCCGATGGAAGCCGGTAAATGCATGGTTGAAAAACCTTTTTCATTGACGGTCCATTCAAAATCCTGGTGGATGATGCCGGCTTCTGCAGTCGCCGTATAAGCAACGGCGTTGATCTCCGTCACCTTGTTCATCTTTTTCATATCCACAATGATGCCGCCGCGGACCGGCAGTGCGCCGCCCTGAGAGCCGGCGCCGCCGCCCCAGGGAACAATCGGGATCCGGTGCTGGGCTGCGACCTTGACAACTTCGGAGACCTGCCTGGTGCATTCGGGATAGACAACGACATCCGGCTGCTCGGGAAGTTTGCCGCGGTCCACCCAGACGCGCGGTCCCCAGTAATAATCGACTGAATGGCTGATCTTCTCTGCTGTCGCCAGGTGCAGGTTGTCTTTGCCCACGATATCCTCAAGTTCTGTCAGGATCATGGTGCTGAAAAAAGAGTCTTTCTGAATCAGCATGTTTCTTTCCTCATTTCCGGTTCAGGAATGTCAAAATATTTACTAAGTATTTGCTGTCTTACCTGTCGTCATCCATCCTGTTTCATGCAGGCCCATCTATGGATGCGCTTTTTTCTCGACAATCTCGAGGGCGTCGATCCAGGCGTGCTCCGGCGCCGTGCGCCGGTAAAAGCCGCGTTTTTCCCCGGCCATCAGCCAGAGCATATAGCCGTAATAGCCTGGCGCACAGACATATGGATGGTAGCCGCGCGGCACCTCAACCGCATCGTTACTCATGACCCGATAGGTTTCGTTGATCGAGCTATCGTCGGTATAGACACTCTGGAACCCGAATCCCTGCGGCAGGTTATAGCGGAAGAAATAGATCTCCTGCATGACGCCCTCGATCGGCAGTTCGCTGCGGTCGTGCTTGTGCGGCGGGTAGCTGCTCCAGTTGCCCGGATGGTTGAAAGCCTCGCCGATGCACAGTTTGCTGGTGGCATACCGTTCGTCGATCAGGTTATACAGGTCGCGTTTCCAGTTCATAACGCCGGCAACCCCAAGAGGGATGTCATCCGGTTTAACCAGAAACGGCTTCAGCTTTTCTTCACAACGGGCGCCGCAGATGGCGATATCGCAGTTTTCCAGGCAGTTGACGGTGTAGTCCGTGTCTAATGGCAGGTACACGACGAATGGCTTCCCGTCAAAGACGTGCTTGCGTTTGCCGATGTTCTTGCATGCGAAATCCCCTGCTGTGAGATCGATGCGGCCGCCCAGGATAACCAGGGCGATCTCGAAGTCCCCGGAAGACCCGGACCAGCTTTCACCTGTCTTCAGTTTGAGCGCATCCAGTTTCAGTTGCTCCAGCTCGGTTCCCGCACCGCCGGCAACTGAAGAATAGCCGTTTTCACCCGCATAGTGTTTCATTAGTTTCATGTTCGATCCTCCTGATCTTCAGATCACTGGTTTTAATTGCATCTTGATGCATCTGCTCTTGTGCACCCGGTCTGATGTTCATATGTGCCTGGTCGGGTCAGATCGGATAATCCTGCTTATAGATCGGGGCCAGGGCGTCATGGATTTTCTTATAGCGCAAATAGTGCTTTTCGTAGAGCGAATGGCGCGTCGCATCTGGTTCGGTCCGGCTTTCCAGTCGGACACACTTCTCGACTGCCTCAAAAACCGAGGCGAATATGCCGCAGCCGACGCCGGCAACCATGGCTGCGCCGAAGGACGAGTCATCGTGGACCGGTTTGTCGAGCGGTATGCCCAGAACATCGGCCATGATGCCCCGCCAGAGCGGGCTTTTAGCCCCGCCGCCGATAATCCTGGCATCGGCAGGGCTAAGTCCTTCAGACGCCAGCACTTCATAGCAGTCCCTCAGGGAAAAGGCCACGCCTTCCAGTACCGCCCGGGTGAAATGTGCCTGGCGGTGGCGCATGGTGACCCCGACGAAACTCCCCCGCAGACTGGCATCATTGTAAGGCGTCAGTTCGCCCATCAGGTAGGGGTGGAAAAAGAGGCCTTCGCTGCCCGGTTCTATGGACGCTGCCGCTTCATCTAACAGTTGGTAATGACTTTTCTGTTCCTGGTTTGGCAGATCACCCGGAAAGGCGTCCCGGTACCAGCGAAAACTGGAGGCACTGGCCTTGGTTGCCGCACCCGGATACCAGGTTCCGGGCAGGATGTGCTGATAGTTAATGAGGTACGGATTCAGACAAGGCCGGTCGCTGACCCGGTAAAACCGGCCGGCTGTCGCCAGCTTGACGGCCGACTGGCCGGGTTTGATCGCCCCGACGGCAACAAGCTCCATGGCAGTATCGGTCATGCCGGCAATGACCGGTGTTCCGGCTGCCAGGCCGGTATCGGCAGCAGCTTCCCGGGTCACCGATCCGACCAGGTCGGTCGGCTCGCGCACCGGGGGCAAATAGTCGATGGACAGTCCGGCCAGGGCACATAATTCGGGTGACCAGCATTGACGTGCTGCATCGTAGAACAGGCTGCCCATGGCTTCGATGCGGTCTGTCGACAGGTCACCTGTCAGGCGATAGCGCAGATAGTCCTTGGCAAACAAGACCATGCGCGCTTTATTCATGATCTGGGGTTTATGTTCCCTAAGCCACATGAACTGTGGCAGCGTCCATACGGAAGAGGCTGTGTTGAACGTCTGCTGCCGGATAAGGTTGGCATAGTTCTGGTTGAGCCAGTCTGCCTGAGCGGCACTGCGTTGATCGGTCCAGAAGATAGCCCGGTCGAGCGGGTTGCCCTTTTCATCCAGAAGGACTGCAGTATGAGTCGCAGCATCTGTTGCAACAGCTTCGATGGAAGCGGGTTCGATCGAACTTTTTGCCAGCAGGCTGCTGATCGTGCGCACCGCTGCCCGGTACCAGTCCTGGGGATCCTGTTGCGCCCAACCGCTTTGCGGGTAATCGGTCGCGTACTCACTGGCCGCATCTGTGATGTGCTGGCCATGCTGATCGATCAGGGTCGCCTTGACCGATCCGCTGCCCAGATCTATGCCCAGAAGATATTTCATAGGACACCTCCACGCGTCTGCAGATAAGCATCGACTTCCTCGCGAGTCGGGATCCCTGTCCGTCCGCCCAGCTTCGTGCACTTCAGGGCGGCAACCGCACTGGCAAAAGCAAAGACCTCCGGCCAGTCCCAGCCTTGCAGACGGGCATAAATCGCGGCACCGTGAAAGACATCACCCGCGCCGGTCGTATCGACGACAGTCACCGGAGCCGGCAGATAACGCTGGACCGTTCTGCCGTCTGTCGTCCAGAGGCCGCCGGATTTCCCCTGAGTCGCGGCAACGACCTCCGGTTGATACCGCTTGAACGCTTCGATCACTGCTTCCTCAGCTGACTGGGCTCCTGTCAGGCGCAGGACAAATTCCTCGGCACAAATCAGCCAGTCAGCAAGCGGTAAGAGCGCTTCGACTCCGGGATGAAAACTGCCCGCATCAAATGAGACGCGTTTCCCCGCGGCCTTAAATTGTTGAGCCACAGCAAGCGCCGCATCGTGCTGCAAACCATCCAAGTGCAGGACTTTCGCCTGGCGGATCAGGTTTTCTGGTATTTCTGCCGGTCCGAGAGGTGCGGCATCACCAGGGCTCCAGATAATGGTTCTGGTCTTTTTTGCTTCATTGACAAGGATCATGCTGGCAGCTGACTGGCAATGCGTCCTGATCCGGATGCCTGAAGTGTGAACACTATAGACGTGAAAATCCGCCAGCATCGCCTGCCCCGCTGGGTCATCTCCCATCGCACCGATGAAGGCACAAGACATCCCCAGTTTACTCGCAGCCGTCAGGGCTGTCGCAACAGGCCCGCCACATTGATTTAATGTCGCTTTCGCCTTCAGCTTAGTGTCTTCAACCGGATAATCCGAAACAACAAAAAATGTGTCGAACAGTGACCCGCCGATGCCAAGTACGTCGACAGACAAATTGCCTGCTTTGTCTGTTGTTTGCTGCTTCATGATCATCTCACCTTCGTTCAAGTACAATCGATAAATATGTTCTGTGGTCAATTCTTTATATAATTGCAGATGTGTCAGGCCTTGCCAGCAGCACCAAGCAGTCTGATTCGATTTACCATAAATGCTTTGGCAGCTGCCATGGGTTTTTGCATGAACAAATCCAATGCATTAGGGTAGTCATTGCCAGCCAGTTGCTCGGCCATCACACCGAGCAAAGCCAGGTTGATGTCTGTTGCGTAGTTGATCTTGCGGATGCCCGCCTGGATTGCCAGTCGGATCTGGTCATCTGGGATGCCGGATCCGCCGTGCAGCACGACTGGTATCTGGTTCTGGTCATGCACTGCCTGGATCCGATCAATATTCAGTTTTGGTGTTTTCTTATAAATGCCATGGGCTGAGCCAACCATAATTGCTAATAAATCAACACCGGTCTCACGGTAGAAGCGCACAGCATCTGCTGTCGGTGTGCAGTCCTGGGCTTCATCGCCATGTGCGGCGACACCGACATGGCCCAACTCACCTTCAACAGATACGCCGCAAGCGTGGCACAACTGGACAACATCCTGTGTCTGACGGATATTTTCATCCAGGGGCAACATCGATCCATCGAACATGATCCCGGTACATCCGGCACGCAGTGCGCGCGCGACGTTATCGCGGCTTGAACCATGGTCGAGCGTCACTGCCATTGGGACTGCCGCCTCTTGTACCATGGAACAGGCGAGCCGGGTCAGTTGCGGACCCAGACCATCACCGGAAAACTGTCGGTCATATATTTGAATCATGACACAGGCTTTTTCTTCGGTAGCGGCTGCAACGGCACAGGCCAGCATCTCAAGATTATAAACATTCAGAGCGGGGACGGCATATTGGCCGTCTTGTGCCTTTTTGATTAATTCACGGGTTGTTACAAGTGACATGAGCCATTTCCTTTCCGGTCACGATATTGTCCATATCGTGATGCAAGCAGACTACAGGCGTGTAATGTCTATAGCATAGCACGCCTGTAATATATTTTCAATATTAGTTTTCATATTATGTAAATTTATTTCATCATTCACGTCAAATGCCTGAACTGCGGCAACTGTCCGGCATGTGCACGGAACAGCTCATCGACCATCTGCCGGATTTCTGCAAGGCTGAGCACGGCTGCTGTCAGGGGATCATGACAGATGGCGTGGAAGATCATACGCGGGTCACAGGCAAAGGATCCGGCGACGGCCAGGTCATCACAGCGGGCATTGATATTGTTGAGGATCGCTAGATGGGCCGGCAGCTCACCAATGAAAAATGGGACGACGCCTCGCGGTGATGCGACTGCAGGCACCTCGACACAGGTGTTGTCGGGCAGGTTGGTGATCATGCCCTTGTTCAACAGATTGGCATTGAACTCAAAGGGGTTTCCGTCACCGATCAACGCATTCAAGATGCCGGACGCATATTCTTTACCGCGCTTCAAATCAATCTCTTCCCGCGCCAGCCATTCCTCTTTCTCCTTATCCCGAATGGCATCGCGTTCGGACACCTTCCTGATCGAGAAGTTGGTCTCGCCCGGGTTCCAGCTTGTACCGCGGCGGCAATATTGATCCATCAGGTCTTTACGTTTGCGGAACCAGGGATTGTACTCAGAATTATGGCCGCTCGATTCCGTCACGTAGTAATCGAAGTTCAGGAACATCTCGTTGCGCACGATTTCCGCTTCATAAACGTCCGGTCGCTCCAGGATCGCCTGCCGAATCAGAGGGATCGCATCTTTGCCGTCAATATTATATTTCAGGAACCAGGCCTGGTGGTTGATGCCAGCGCAAAGATAATTGATGCGATCGATCGGGGTGTCGAGCCATTTTGCGAGCATCTCGGCTGTTCCCTGTACACTATGGCAAATTCCGATCGCATTGACCCGGCTGTGCGTTTGCATCGCTTTGCACAGCATGGGCATCGGGTTGGTGTAGTTCAGGAAGACAGCTTCGGGACAACAGCGTTCAATATCAGCACAGATGTCCATCATCACGGGAATCGCCCGTAGGGCACGAAAGATGCCGGCCGGGCCACGTGTATCGCCGATGTTGATGTCGACGCCATATTTGAGCGGGATCTCCAGATCCTTGCGCCAGACTGACAGCGGGTCAACTCGAATGGTACAGATGACGGCGTCAGCACCTTCTAATGCTTCAACGCGATTTTTCGTCGCCATGACCGTTGCCGGATAATGCCCGGCTTCGATCAGCTTGGCTACAGTCAGCCGACTGATCTCCAAGCGCTCATCATCGATATCCATCAGGGCGATCTGTGAATCCGCCAGGGCGGGATAGGTCAGGATATCCCTGACAACCGCTGTTGTGAAGTTATAGCTGCCTGAGCCAATGATAGCAATTTTTCTGGACATGATGGCCTCCCTTGCTGAAAAAAGCGTAAGGAAAAATTATTTCACAGAAATTATATCATCTGTAAAAATTATTTACAACAAGACGGTTACGAACCTTTCTCTGATACGGTATACAGGTTATTAAGGATTCATCGTTGCGCTATTTCAAGTGCTTCGCACTTGCAAAAGACCGGCACGGGACCAGCAACCGGAGTGACCCTGGCGCCACTTTATTCAATATCCAGCTTTGTCAGAACCTGTTTGAGGACGCCTTCACAGTATGTGCACTGATCACAGTTTTTGTCGCAGCGACTGACCTGTTCGAACCAGTTATCCGGGAATTTGGTGTTGTCCATGATGTATGGGTGAATGATGCTGCTGAACCCGGGTTCCATCAGATCGAGCAGGTTGTGCCGCCACGACCGGTTGATGTAAGCCTGGATAACGAGATTGGGAAACGGGTGCATACGCGTCGCCAGCTTGACGACCGGAAATAATGATTTATAGTGATGCAGGTCTTCCGGTCGGATCCATGTGTTCTGCAAGATCGAAACCCAATTTTGGGGATCCGCCAGATAATTCCAGCAGGTGTGTGCGGAGAAATCCTCGATTCTGTGGATCTCATCAATTGCTTCGCCATGCGCAACCAGGTTGTCATGAAAGGTCTGCCCTGAGCAAAAACGCATGCAGCCGCTGTTTGCCAGAATCTGCAGCTTTTTGCCGTTTGCGTCAGCCCACGTTTTAAGTCTGGCCAAATGCTCAAGGTCGCGGTTGTAGTCGCGCTGCACCAGATACTCGTCAAACAGATTGGCCAGGTACTGCATGCCCTTGATCGTACCGATCCGCATGTTGACCGATGCACGGATTTTGATTTCCGGAAAGTGCTGCTTGATCACAAAGGCCACAGCCGGCGAAGTAGTGGTCACCGTATCAATGGGTGCAACCTTCTCGCACAGATGTTCGATGATGCTGCCGACCTGGTTCTGCAAGTGCTCAGACAGGGCATATTCTCCGTAGCAGTTGCTGTTAAAGAGCAGATCCAGTGATACGCCTGCCTTGTGGAAGCGGCGCAAATCCGCTTCCAGCAGAGACTGGATGTCATAATAACCATAGCCATGGACCGTGCCGATGGCAGCGCGGCCGGTCGACATGCCGGGCCACGGGAAATATAGTTCCGCAATATGATCGACAGAAGACGCAACGTGATCAAAAAATGACTTCTCTTCCATCGGCCGATAGCCGACAGCAAACTTCACGAGTATCTCCCTCCAGGATCGACCTTATCGGTCAATCTCATCATCCTTATTAGCCGGTTGTTCTGTCTTTGACTTGACAAGCTTGACGCCGTAGTCTTCTTCACCAGGCTGGATGGACACATATCTTTTGTCTTTGATATCAGGATCCTGAACATGCGTCTCCTGGTAATCTGACCAGTCGACCGTCCACCGGGGGCGGCGTCTGAATTCCTGCTTGAACTTGTTTTGGATAACACCGCGCTTTTCCAGATTGATCATACAGGCGCGGATGCAACCCTGACCACCGCAAACAGACTCGCCTGTCCCGAATATATTATAGGGCTTCTGATAGAATGGGCTGATTTCGCTGGGTCCATATTTGTCACTGCCAGCCTTATAGTCGCCCTTCTCACCCTCAGGCAGCTTCTCTGCACCGACAAAAGCGTCACGGCAGGCCCATTCATCGAGCTTGCCCCATTCAACTTCATATCCGCCCAGTTTGATCTTCACCGTTTCAGTCTCACTGATGGCATGGCCTGGACATTCACGGACACAGGCCATGCAGCGGTTGCAGAGTGTCCCCGGTTTCATGACCGGATCGGGCTCGAGTTCCAGGTCGGTCATCACCATGGCATAGCGGACGCGCGGGCCATAGATTGGATTCAGGAACACCTTGCTGTAGCCGAATTCGCCAAGGCCTGCCAGATAGGCGGCGATACGGACCGAGGCGAAAATGTCCGGCGCAGGCAAGTCTTCACGCACAGGTTTGCTCCATGGACCGCCATTGGCTGATGGCCGCGGAGTACCATCCGTATTTTTGATCGATGCCCAGTTAAAATGATAGCCGATCGGCATCGCCTCATAACCTTCATCTTCGATAACCCGGGCCAGATAACGCGAAGTCAGCGGCAGAATGTGATAATTGATAAAACCGTAGCCCATGGCTGAATAATTCGTGAAGAAGGTCCCTTCTTCGACACCGCGGAGTGAGCCGCGCATGATGCGAAAACCCATGACAATCAGGGATTTGGCCTCCGGCATTGCATAACGCAGATCCATCTGCTTGGGAGCGCCTTCAAAACGGTCCATCGAAGCGATGCCAACGACATCTGCTCCGAACTGCAGGGCATAATCTTTAATCGTCCGTGAATCCAACATCAAAACTTCACTCCTATCAGCTGTGGGATGCCAGTCGTGTGTTCGATATTACTTTCTCTGTGATCCACTCAATGGATCCTCGATTACTCTGACCCCAGATCCGTTACTGCTGTCTGATGGTTTTTGAAAATCTTGATCCTGGCGGCAGAACTGTAGACAAACTCGCGCTGGGCAAAGAAACTGACAATGCTTAAAATGGCATCCGTGATGATTTTCGCCAGAAAAACATTGAGGCCCAGCGGACCCGACAAGGTCCAGATCAGCCCATAGCTGCACAGCATGATGAAAACGACCAGCGAATAATAGCGGAAAGCCGCATGAGCGACGGTCCCCTTCTGTCGGAACACAATTTTGCGATTGATCATGAAATTTACAATTGAACTGAGAATTCTGGCAACAACGACACTTTCGATCAGCAGTCTGGGAAAGCTGAGGTGCATCACGGCGAATACGCCATAATCGACTATTCCGGCCACAATTGATGACAGGATATAACGCAGGATCAGCGCATAAATGCGGACTGAATCGATGAAGGGGTGGTAATGGGATGATTTGTTGCCTTCAATGTAGATCGTGTCGATCGGAACCTGGACCATGTGAACATCGTTGGGACGTGCTTCCAGTAACATGTTCATCTCATATTCATAGCGTTCGCCTTTCAAGGAGAGCATCAACGGCAGATGTCTCAGCGGGATACCACGCAGACCGGTCTGTGTATCCATGATGCCATTGCCATTGACCAGGGCAAATACCCCCCGGGTGATCGCATTGCCCATCTTGTTCCTGATCGGCACCTTGCCGGTGAAACGGCGTACTCCCAGCACGAGCGCTTCGGGACTTTCCTGCATAGCCAGTGCAACGCGGTAGATGTCCCGGGGTGCGTGCTGGCCATCTGCATCTGCTGTAATAATGCCCCGATCAGCATAACCGCTGAGCATCGCTTCATTCAGGCCTGTCTTCAATGCCCGCCCCTTACCCATGTTGATTGCGTGACGCAACACTTTACATCCCAATGCTTCAGCTTCGTTAAAACAAGCGTCATACTCAGGTCCGCTGCCATCATTGACAACCAGCAGACGCGTAAAACCAGTATCGATCAATTCCCTGATCAGGGAAATCATCTGGCTATCCGGCTTGTAGGCAGGAATCAATATTGACGGTAAATCCATGTCAAGGCCGCCTTCCACTTCGTTGTATGACAGTCATAGAAGCAATCTATCATATTGCACGGCAGCCTGCAAGTAATTGATGCCTGTTATGGCTCATTTCACCTGTTTTTCAGTCGGTGAGCACAACAAAAACAAATCTGGCAGCACATCTGGCAGTGATCAGATGATATAATGAGAACATGTTTTTTCAGTCAGGGGCATCATTAAAATGAACTACAGGAAGGCGATCTGAATTGAAGTCACATCAAGTAAAGCGATATCGTTATGACAGGTTTGCTATGCAACAGCACCCCAAAAAAACCGGCAGAAAGCGCCGCTTATTGCCTTTGCCCTGGGTCATTCTGCTTGACCTTGTTCTGCTGGCTGCCGGGCTGATGACCTTTTCATTGTTTCACCATGTGCTGGTCCGGGATGTTCAGACAACCGGTCTTTCCCTGCCACGTCCAACCAATACGACCGTGCAGAGGCCAATAACTACAGCGACAACAGATGCGAATGATACAACAACAAGCACCACAACAACAGCCGATAATCAGTCTGACAGTTCCAATCCAACTGGTTCACAGTCCGGCAGCTCAGAAACGACGTTGGTACCGATTTCCGAAACCAGCGCCGACCCGAATGACTGGCGAGTAAAATTTGCCGATCAGTTTACCGATGGCGCTGTTATACAAACTGAATCAGTATACCGCAGTGCCAACATTGCCATCTCGGTCGATCAGGTTCAGTCAGGGGATGCAGTTTATTATTTCGCTGACATCTACCTCAGTAATATCGAGCAATTTCAGACGGCTTTTGCAACCGGCGTGTACGGGCGCAGCTTACGGGATGAAGTGCTGGACATGGCGATCGATAATAACGCTCTGCTGGCGATTTCCGGCGATTATTACGGGATTCGCGACCAGGGAATCGTTATCCGAAACGGCGAGCTCTACCGCGATGTGCTTTTTCAGGATGTTCTGGTCATGTATTTT